>CAZVAQ010000019.1:7911-36261 GCA_964625145.1 uncultured Candidatus Sumerlaeota bacterium | reverse complement strand
GGATGCCCTGTTGGTTCAAGGCACCGGGGACTCGCGGAAGTTGTGGGTGGTGGAGCAGGGAGAGCGCGGCGCGACGGCACAGCAGCGCACGGTGCGCCTGGTTGGCGAATTCCGCGACATGGTCGTGATAGCAGACGGCGAGGTTGCCGAAGGTGACGAAGTAATCGTGCGCGGGAACGAAAGCATCATGTTCCCGGGTCAGCCGGTGAGCGCCTCGCCGCACGGGAGCAAGGGGCTGGAGGCGATGAAGGAAACCGAGGGACAAGGGGTGGCGAACCAGGATGATGGCGATGAGGCGGCGCAGGCCGCGGGCAACGGCGGGAGGAGCTGATCCGTGAACTTGATCCAATTGGCGGTCCGCCACGGCGTGGTGGTCACGGTGGCGGTGTTGTTGGTCATCATCTTTGGCGTGGTTTCGATCTTCAGCATTCCGGTGCAAATGACGCCGGACATCTCTGCCACAAAGGTCACCGTGACCACGATCTGGCCGGGGGCGACTCCGCAGGACATCGAGCGCGAGATCCTGATGGAGCAGGAGAAATACCTGCGCTCGCTTCCGAACCTGACGCGCATGGTCGCATCTGCCAGCACGGGCATGGCGAATGTGGAGCTGGAGTTTCGCACGGGGACGGAGCTGAACGAGGTGCTGGTGCGCGTGAACAATGCGCTGTCGCAGGTGCCGAGCTATCCGGAGAACGTCGACCAGCCGAGCATCTCGACCAGTTCGGCCTCCGACCAGCCCATCGCGTGGTTCAGCATCCGCAAGCTTCCGGACGCGCCGGCGGATCTCGACCTGATGGCCGAGAAGGACTTCGTTGATGACTTCATGAAGACGGAGATCGAGCGCACACCCGGCGTCAGCCAGGTGGAGGTGTTCGGCGGCGCGGGCCGGCAGGTGCGCCTGTACGTGGATCCGGCAAAGATGGCCGAGCGCGGCATCACGCTGTCGGAGCTGCGCAATGCGCTGCGCCTGCGCAACCGGGACACGTCCGGTGGCGACTTTGACGAGGGGAAGCGGCGCTACCTGATCCGCACGATGGGCCGCTTTGCCAGCGTGGATGACGTGATGGGGACCGTGATCGCGCGGCGGGACGGCACGCCGGTTTATTTCCGCGACATCGGTTCGGTGGAGATCTCCCGCGAGGAGATGCGGGCGCAGGCGCGGCACAACGGCGAATCGATGATCGTCTTCAACGTGCGCCAGGAATCGGGCACGAACATCATGCGTGTGATGGCGGACGTGCGCGAGACGGTCGCACGGTTGAACGATGGCATGATGAAGAACCGGGGCTTGTACATCACGCAGGTGTCGGACGACACGGACTACATCCGCAGCTCGATCTGGATGGTGGTGTCGAACCTGGCGCTGGGTGGCCTGCTGGCGTTCCTGGTGATGTTCCTGTTCCTGCGTTCGTTCAAGACGACGATGATCGGGGCGATGGCCATTCCGGTCTGCACGGTCGCGTCGTTCCTGGGCCTCGTGGCCTTCGGGCGCACGATCAATGTGGTGTCGCTGGCCGGTGTTGCGTTTGCGATCGGCATGACCGTGGATGCGAGCATCGTGGTGCTGGAGAACATCGACCGGCACCGTTCGCTGGGAAAGAAGGCATTGGAGGCGGCGCTGGATGGCGCGCGCGAGGTGTGGGGCGCGATTGTGGCGTCCGCGCTGACGACGGTGTTCGTCTTCTTCCCCATCGTCCTGATCCAGGAGGAGGCGGGGCAGCTCTTTGCCGACATCGCCATCGCGATCTCCACCGCGATCATCGCGTCGCTGTTCGTGGCGACTCTTGTGATCCCAGCCGCGGCGTCGCGGTGGATGGGGGTGTCCAAGCGCGACCCGGACGATGCGAAATCGATGTCGCCATACCGGCAATTGATGGCATCCTCCTTCGGCCTTGCTCCGATCGGCGATGCCGTGAGCCGGTCCATCATGGCGGTGCTGACGCGCGTGCTGCGCAGTGTCCCGGCGCGGATAGCGTTGGTGGTCGGAATGACGTTGCTGTCGTTGCTGATTGCCAGGTGGTTGGCGCCGCAGACGGAATACCTGCCGGACGGCAACCGCGACGTGATGCTGGCGATCGTGGTGCCGCCTCCGGGATACAACCTCGATGAGATGGGGCGCATCGCGCTGAGCAGCGAGGCGGTGTTCCTGCCGCATGTGAATGCGGATCCCGCGGCATACGACAACAAGCAGACGGACATCCCGCCGCTGAAGGAGTACTTCTTCGTGACGACGACGCAGCAGATGTTTGCCGTCGTCATCCCGCAGCGCGAGAAGGACTTCGAGGCGCTGCAGGCCAAGATCGTGGAACACATGAACAGCTATCCGGGGATGATTGCGTTCTCGTTCCGGTTTCCGATCTTCGCGGGCGACATCTCGGGCTCGCGCGGCATCGAGTTCAACATCACGGGCGAGGAGTTCGAGGGTCTCTACGCGGTGTTGGGCCCCGCGTTTGGACAAATCACCGAGAAGATCGGCACGCAGCCGCGCCCGGATCCGCCGGTCGCCTCGCTGGGACAACCGGTGCTGGAGATCCAGCCCGATTGGGATCGCGCGGCGGAGTTGGGAATCGACGCGGCGGACCTGGGCTATTTCATCTGGGCGTTCACCGATGGCGCCTACGTGGACGAGTTTTTCCTCCCCGACGACAAGGTGGACATGTACCTGTACAGCACGCAGGGAACGGTGGAGCACACGCAGGACCTGGAGGGCCTGCTGTTCGCGTCCGCCAATGGCACGACGGTTCCGCTCGGGAGCGTCGCGCGCGTCGTGCAGGTGCCGAGCCTGGAAACAATCCGGCGCATGGACCAACACCGGGCGATCACGCTGACGGTGACGCCGCCGGCGGAGATGCCGCTCGAACATGCGGTGAACCTGCTGGAGAACGACGTGACGAACGCGCTGCGGGGCATGGGCGTGGTGCCGGAGGGCGTGTCGCTGGACATCGCAGGCGCGAGCGACAAGCTGGCTGCCACGCGCGATGCGCTCAGCGGCAACTTCATCCTCGCCATCATCATCTCGTACCTGCTGATGGTGGCGCTGTTCGCGCACTGGGGCTATCCCGCCATCATCATGACCAGCCTTCCGCTCGGCATCGTGGGCGGGATCGTGGGCCTGCACCTGATGAATCACATGGGCGACTACACGTTTGGGCTGCTCCCGAACGTGCTGCAGCCGCTGGACGTGCTGACGATGCTCGGCTTCGTGATCCTGGTGGGGACGGTGGTGAACAACCCGATCCTGATCGTGGAGCAATCGCTGTTGAACATTCGCGAACACGGCATGGATTGGTACACGGCCGTGGTGGAGAGCACGCGCACGCGCATCCGGCCGATCATGATGTCCACGCTGACGACGGTGTTCGGCGTGGCGCCGCTGGTGTTCATCCCGGGGGCGGGCACGGAGCTTTATCGCGGCCTGGGGACGATCATCCTGTTCGGCCTGTTCTTCTCGGCGCTGTTCACGCTGACGTTCATGCCGAGCGTGTTGAGCCTGTTCCTGCAGCTCGGCGAATGGCAGCGCAATCGTCGTGCGGCCTACGTCCAATCGCGTGCCTCGCGCCGCGCGGTGGCGAAGCTGGATTGATCAAGGGCGCCTTCGCGGGCGGCCCGTGCGGGTTGCCCGCGAGTGGCCTCGCAGTATTGCACAAGAATCTTTATTTCGTGTCCCGCCTGACCAACGCGCGCGTCGTGATGGTGGCTCCGATGGCGAGGATGGGGAGCAATACGCCCACGAGGAACAACGCGCGCCGCACGGGCGAGTGCGTCTTGCGCGGCGGAGGGCCGGCCTTGTCGACGGGGGCGGTGAAGGTGACCGCGCCCCATTCCCAGCGCGTCAAATCAATCGTCTGCACGGATGGATCGGTGCCGTTGACGATCTGGTAGCGCACGGTGATGGCGGGATCGTCGTGCTCGATGAACTCGATCCTTCCCTCGGGTTGCACGGCGTGAAAGCGCAGCAGGTTTCCCGGGCCCGCGTCCAGCAGCACCACGCCGTGCATCACCAGGCCGATGTTGTTGACGAAGGTGATGATGTACGGCGGGATCTCGAATCGTGGATGATTCGAGACGATCTCGACCGGGTCGGTGCCAAAATCGGCATCGGGAGTGACGCCATAGCGATAGAGCGTGGGCGTTTCCACATCGCCGAAGGACGCTTGGAAGTCTCCCCATCGCGAGACGGCGACAAAGGCGGGGAGGCCGCTGCACAGGATCGTCAGCGCGTCGTGGGAGTTGATGCGCTGGACGTGCGTGTTGCCGGGGAACTGGAAGGAGAAGGTCGAATCGAGGATCGCGACGTTGAGGCTTGAGCCGAGTGTCTCCTCGGCCAGATTTGCGAGGGCGAAATAGTCGCGCGTGTCGCGCCTCTTCTGATCCGCCATGCGGCTTGTGTTGTATCCTGCCGTGCAGACGGCGGCGATCAGCATCGCGGCGATGGCGTGCCGCCATGCCACGGGCCGCCAGCGGCGTGCATCGGCCCAGTTGGCGATGACGCGTCCCGCCATCAGCGCCATGACGAAGTACAGCGGCGACAGGTGCAAGTGGCGCTGGTGGGGCGCGATGGAGAAGACCGTCAGGCCAAAGAGCAGGTACGCGATGAGGAAGCGCTCCAGACGGCGGCGCGTCGGGTTGGTGGCCGGTTGACGGATCGCCTGCCAGATGCCGATCACGGCCGGTATGGTCCAAGGCAGGAACCGCAGGACCAGCCAAGGGGTCGGCTGGTAGAAGTTCGTGAACGGTGCGCCGCTGTCGTCGGCCCTGGTGGCGTGGCCGGCCAACTCGGCATCGATGAGCTTGTCGGTGACCGCGTCGCCCAGTTGCAACTTTGCCAGATAGAGCCATCCCAGACAGACACCAAAGTAGATCAGCAGACCGATTGCATGACCCCATGGCTGGGCGAGGACACCGGCGGGCTTTTCGCCGGGGCCCGGGCGCTTGCGCTCCCACGCAATGGCCAGCAAGCCCCCGAGGGCCAGCAACAGGCCGAGGGGGCCCTTGGTCAGCGTCGCCAGTGTGGCAACGATCCAGAAGGGGAGCGCGCCGCGGCCGGTCTCCCACAGGCGCCACAGGAGCAGGGCGCTTGCCACGGTCATGAAGACGAAGACGGGATCGGTGCGTGCCAGGCCCACCAGAAGGAACGACGGGAGGGAGAGGAGGTAGATGGTCGCGGCGAGCAGGCCGGTCAGCGGGTTGTCGTGCCTCCAGCCGAGGGCGAGGACCATCCATGCCACGCCGAGCACCGCGAGGGCGCAGGGGAGATAGAGGGTGAAGAAGTCGAGCCGCCCCCAGGCGATGCTGAACACGGCGGCGATCCACGTGTAGAGTGGAGGCTTGGAGGTGACGTCGCCGGTGTCGTCCACTTGGACGATCCAGTGGCCGTTCTTGACGACGTCGAGGATGTAGGCGGCCGGGCGTTCCTGATCGTCATCGGTCAGGGTCGCGGGGCCGATGAGACGCACGCCAAAGATCACGGCCCACAGGAGCGTGACAAACAGCACGCACCAGATTGGTTTGATGGAAGAACTAGCCGGTTTGGTCATGGCGGATTCGCGCCGTCCCCCCGGCGCCACGGAAGCCGACCGGATGGGGCCATGACGGGCAAGGGAATCCGGGTTGATAGCGGATCCGGGGGGTTATTCCCAGCGGACCTCCAGACGGCGGCTTTGGTTGGGGTCGGGGGTGTAGCCTTCCGGGCGCCCGAACAGGAAATGGTGCTCGTCCTCGTGCATCCAGACCAGCCGCCATTGGCTGCCGGGTTCCTCTTCGGCTTCGATCCAATCCCAGGCCAGTTCCCAGACGACTTCGCGGGGCAGGGGGAAGGTGCCGACGTTGAGGTCTATGGCCACGTACTGGGTCTCTGGCGGCAGGTCGGGAATGTGGTAGATGTGGGGCCGCTGGGACAGGTGGGGGCCGATGGCGCTGGTGATGGCGATGGGGGTGTCGTTGGGGAGGGCCTTGACACGCTGGACCAGCTCGACGGTGGCGTCGTGCATGGCGGAGCGGCTGAAGCGAAGGGGATCCCACGTGCCGCCGGGGGGGATTGGACTGAACATGAGGAACGAGCCGATGGTCGTGATGGCGAGCACTATCGTGGCGGCGGGGAGCGTCAGGCGTACGCGCTGGAGCCATGACCCCGGCGATCGCTCCTGCCCCAGCCAGTGCAGGGCGTAGACCGTGGTGACCATGATCCACGGCAGGACAGCGGTCGCGTGATAAATGTCAAAGCGGGCCTGCATGGACCAGGCGCTGAAGATGTGGGCGCCGATGGCCGGGGCGATGAGGATCAGTGACTGCGGGCGCAGCAGACAGATCAGCCCGAGGGGGACAAGGAGGCGGGCAAGGCCAGCTTGGCGCGGCATTTCCAGCAGCAGGGCGAAGAGCCGCCCCGGGTTGGCGAGGGCGATCCAGACCAGCTCGATGAGGGAGCGTGGGGGCGGGGTGCCTTCCGGGACGATGAGGCGGAACCGGTCGAGTTGGCGAACGGCGGAGACGCCCTCCACGCCGGCGACGGCGTGTTGCATGATGGGCGTGGCGATTCCCCAATACCAGACTGCCCCCGCGATGGTGGCGGCCAGCCCCCACCGCCAGCGGGCGGGGTGGGTCGCCATGAGGAACACGCCCATAGCGAGAGTGAGGATGGCCATGTCGGCCTTGCAGGCCATGGCGCCCAGCAGGCCGAGGGCATATAGCCAGACTTGGCGGGATTCGTACCCCAGAAGCGCAAGAAAGACGAAAAAACCGACCAGCGCGTCGGGGTGATAGTCGTTGAGAACGCCGTGGTGGAGAAGCGGATGGAGCAGCCATGCGGCCCCGGCAGTGAATGCCACCCATGGGCGCCCCGTGGCGCGAAGCGCGAAGAAGTAGAGGGGGAACGCGGCGGCGCCCGCAGCGAGGGCTTGGATGGCCAGCAGGGTGGAGGGGGATTGGTGGAGCCAGTAGATCGCCGTGGTGACGGCAATGATGGGCATGAAGTGCTCGGCGTGGTAGTTGTAATCGAAGCGGCTGAGCTGCGCCCCCCAGGGGACCTCGAACAGCGTGGTGTAGAAGGGACGGTAGTGGATCATGCACCAGTGGATCTGGTCGTACATGCCCAGATCGACGGTCCCCGCATTGAAGTGCAGGAAGCGGAGGATGCTGAGCACGGCCATGAGGCTTGTCACGAAGAGCGCGGGGACTAACAGGGCCAACCACCACCGGCGGCCGGGCCGGGTTCCGGCAGGGAAGATTGATCGCCAGAACCGGTGGATGCGGGGGCGAAGGGCGGGGTCTTCAGTGGCAAGTGCGACGCACACGGCGACGGCCAGCAGGAGCAGGTGCCCCCATAGCAGCCAGTCGTAGAGCACGTCGCGGCCTTCGTAAGTTTGTGAAGTGGCGAGCCGGATCCAGCCGATCAGCAGCGGGGCGGTGATGATGGCGATGCGGGGGAGAAGCCGGGGGGGGCTGAGAATATAGATGCCTCCGGCCAGCAGGAGGACGGCTCCCAGCGGGTAGACGGGCCATGGGGGCTGGGCTTGCAGGAAGGCACAGAATTGCCCGCCCGTGGCGAGGTCGATGGCGGCGGCGAGGAAGCCGAGTAAGGCGGCGGCTGGGAGCAGGGCCAGGAGGGGCATGGGGGAAGGCGGAAGGATGAAGGCGGAAGGATGAAATCTCTCTGGGTCGACAGATCTGTAGGATGAACGCAGAGGGGGAGATGGTTTTCTCAGGGGGAAGGGGCGGATTCGAGGAATTGGCGGAGGGCGGTGTTGGCCTCTTTGAGTTGGAGCTTTTGTCGGGTGAGACGGATGAGGAGAAGGCTGGTGAGAAAGAGGCCGAAGTGAACACCGGCGTATCTGGGTGGGAAGATGCTCGTGCCCAGGACGCCTATGACTATGCCAGCGGCCAGGAGGGCCAAGAGGAACGAAGCCAAGAAGAGTTGGAGGGCGCAGCGGGCCCAGGCGCGGCCCATGCGGCCGTCGGCGCGGGCGTAGGCGGCTATGAAGGCCGGGGCGTAATGGACCACAGCGGCGACAAGGAGGGCGTGGAAGGCGAGGAGGAAGGACAGGACGGGGACCAGTTGGTCGGAAGACCGGAGGATGGAGATGGTCATGGGGATTTCAATGATGGCCCAGATGGCGATACCGGTCCAGAGGAGGGAGCGGGTGGTGGTGACGAGGCCTTGGACGATGTCGGCCGCGGCGTCCGGGAACAGGCGCCAGTCTCGCCATTCGTTGGTCTTTCGGGCGCGAGCCAGGGTGCCGGTGACATGGTCGGCGGCGAGCCAGGCGATGAGGAACTCGCCGATGAAGAGGCGGAAGGCGAGCCAAGGGCCCAGGGTGCCGCTGCGTGCGGCCATGGCCAGGGTGCCTATCGAGAGGATGGTGACGAAGGCGAAGATGGAGATGAACATCAGGCGCTGGGAGCGCTGGCGGTTGAGGCTCTGGAAGCGGGCGGCGAAAGCGGACATGGAGGAAGGGTGAAGGGTGAAGAGTGAAGGGTGAAATGGGGGGGGGCGGGCGACGGGTGGGTTTTTGGGGCTTGCATCCTTATCCTTGCGGCCGTTGGCGGGGGTGTCTACCGGTTTGGGGCGATCGTTCTTGGTTGTGCTGATTCAGACCTCTGCCCGGAAGGCGCCATGCCGACGCCCCATACCCTGCTGCGAATCCCCGTCCTGATCATGCTTTGCTTGTTGGCGGTGGGTACGCTGCCTGCTCAAGTGGTAGGCGACGACGATGGCCCGGCTTACGACGGGCAAAGTGAGAGTTCGCTGCCGTCCATCGGTGGCGACGAGACTTTCCGCATTGTGGGTCCCTTGCGCACCGTGGAGAACCGCGCGTACTCGGACCAGCGGTCCACCCTGCATATCGGTGACATCTCGATCGAAGCCGACCGGATGGTCCTCGACCTGGTGACGCGGGAAGTCTTGGCCGAGGGGAATGTCGTCCTAAAGGAAGGGAAGGACAAGAAGCTGGAGGCCGACCGCCTTGAGTACAGCCATCGCTTCGAGCAGGGCTTTGCGGTGGGGTCAAAGGGGCGGATGGGGGCATTGTATTTCTACGCCAGCCCGAAGGAAGACGGAGACAGCCCGACCTTTCGCCAGGTCAACGCGGACCAGATGACGTTTCGCGGTGTGCGGTTGACGACCAATGTCTTCCCCAAGCCGATGTGGTGGATCCACAGCAGCGAGGCGGTGCTGATCGACGGCGAGCGGTGGTCGCTGCGCAATCCGGTGTTGTGGATTCGCGGCGTCCCGGTTTTCTGGCTGCCGTATTACTCGCGCGCGTTCGAGCAGGGCTCGCCGTGGAACTTCGAGGTCGGCAATCTCAGCGACTACGGCTTCTACACGCGCATCACCTACCGGCTGTTGCACGAGACGAAGGTTCCCGCGTGGTTTGACCCGACGAAGACCCGCGTGCGGGACAAGGGCGTGGCGACTTTCCACGGCGACATCTTCACGTCGGCCACGGTTGGCGCGGGGGTGGACTACGACTACAGCTTCAACTTCGACCAGCACATGGGTCAGTTGTCGGTGTATGGCGTGCGGGACACGGAGCGCGAGGAGATCCGCGCGACGGGCGACGACGATGACGACAGCGACAGTGACAGCGGCGACACTCGGTACTTCTATCGCCACAGGCACAACTCGATGTTCGGGCGCACGATCTGGCAGTTGAACGTGGATTGGGTTGGCGACGCGGACATTTACTACGACCTGTACGACCCGTTCCAAATGTACGAGGGTCAGCGCGGGCGTCGCGCGGAGCGCGGCGTGGACTTCGCGGGGGGCTATGTTGCGCGCACCTGGTTGGCGCGCGCGTCGGTGCGCATCCGTGAGCGCCTCTCGCGCGACCGGGCGATGGACTTCACCGATCCGCGCGATGACGATCTTGATTACGAAGCGGACGCGGACTTCCTGGACGAAGATTCCAGCGGCGACGGCATCGCCTCGGACCGCTACGGCCGGGTGAGCGAGCGTTTTCAGGGGACGATTGCGACGCGGCTCAAGCAGGTCTCGACGAGCCCGTTGTACTGGCAGGGCCGGCTGAGCGCCTTTCGCGCGCTGGATGCGGGCTTCAACCAGAACAACTCCAATGACGACGATGACGTGACGGGCCTGGAGGCCTACACGTCCCTGACGCACCGGTTGCGGCTGGATCCGCGCGGGCGGTTGACGTGGCTGAACACGATCGGCGTCGGTGCGGGGAATTACGACCGCAGCTCCACGCAGTTGACCGCCAGCAAGTCGGATTTCCCGGAGCGGTTGACGGATGAGGAGATTGCCGACCTGGAAGCGCGGGTGGAGGCCGAGGAAGAGGGCGCGCAGGATGAGCTGGACCAGGCGACGCGCGGCGCGAAGTTCCTGAGCCCGTCGGAGGTGTATCTTGGAACCAGCGAGCGCATCGCCAGCTATGACGATGTGGACTCGCAGATGGTGTGGGCGGATTACACCAGCCGCCTGAACGCGCGCTTCACGAACGACCTGGCCGGCAACCTGCGCTATCGCTTCCGCCGGACGTCCGACAATGGAATCGACCAGTTCTACCGGCGCGTCGGCCGTGTCGAGGCCTGGGAGGACATCTACAACTTCCCGACGAACTCGCACTGGATCGAGGGCGAGTTGAATTACAACCCGCTGGTGCCGATGATCGCGTCGAGCCTGGTGGGCGGCTACAACATCGATACGGGCGAGGATCGCTACGCCAACGACCGGTTGTGGTACGTCGGCCTTGAGAATGAGTACAGCGACGCGCGCGATGAGTTCCGGGCGTTTTTCGACCTGTTCCTGGAGAACCACCAGTTGCGCGACCCGTCGGACCCGAACGCCTTCGAGCAAACAATCATCAATGGGTACACGAGCCTGCAATACGTCCCGGTGCACCAGCGGTGGTGGCTGGGGTTGGACATCAGCGGGTACTACAACCTGGACGAGGATCCCATCGAGTCGGAGAATCGCGAGCGGCGTCGCCTCGACGAGAACGAGCCGGACGTGAGCATTCGCCCGCTGGTCGGCCGGCAGTTGGGGCCGAAGTACCGCACCGAGGCGTTCATCGAGTACAACACGCGCTATTCGGACATTCGTGCCATCGGCGTGACGATCATCCGCGACCTGGTGGATGCGGACCTGTTGGTGTTCGTGGGCCTGCGCAATCATGAGCGCCGGACGTATGATGACGATGATGATGACGATGACGGCCGGCCGGAGACGGACCTGAAGCCGGAGTTCCGGGTGAGCCTGGCGCTGAAGGTCGGGGGTGAGTCTTCGGAGCTGGGCGGCGGCGCGCGCATCGGTACCATGCGGGACCGGCGGAGGTCGCCGTCCTACATTGAGTGAGTGGGCAGGGTGGACGGGTGAGTAGGGTGTGCGGGGTGGGTGGTTTCTGGCGATTTGTGTTTCCCCACGGGGGCGGTGGCAAAAGGTTCGCGTCATGTCTGCCGCCCGCGTTTTCCTGCGATCTCCCGTTGTTCTGACCGAGTGGCTCGGGGTGTTGCTGCTGGTGCTGCTGGCGTTGATTCCAGTGGTATTCATCTCGCCCTACTGGGCGTGGTTGCCCATCGCTTCGCCGGTGATCCTGTCGGTGAAGTCGTGGGTGATGCGCGTGTTGGCGTCGGCGTTGTTCGTGGTGCTGGCGGCGCGGCTGGTCCTGCCGGAGCGGGTGACGATCGGCCGTGGCGCGTGGTTGCCGATGGGGTTGTTGGGGGCGATGCTGGCCATGGCCTTGTTGTCGGCGTGGCTGGGGCAGGATTGGCGGGCGAGTTTGCGGGAGCTTACGGATGAGGGCGTGATGATGCTGGTGGCCTTGGCGGCTCCGGTGTTCCTGCGTACGCCCCTGCGTGTGCGGTTGGTGCTGGCGGGCGTGCTGCTGGCGGTCCTGGCCGTGTCGGCGATGGTGTTTGTGTCGTCGTGGATGCAGGATGGCCGCCTGATCAAGTATGTTTACGGGCGCGATTGGATCGCGGATATTCTGGCCGGTGATCCCGACCTGATCTATCGCCTGCAGGGCGGCATCCGGCGGGTGGGGGCCAACGCGACGCTGGGGAATCCGGAGTTCACGGGGACTTATCTGGCCGTGGGGTTCCTGCTGGTGGGGTGCGGGCTGCTGCATGGTTGGGGTTGCCGGTTCGCGGGTTGGTGGCCGGTGTGGCCGTTGTGGTTGGGGGCGTTGGGATTGGTGGGTTCGGGGATTCTGGCGTCGGGGACGCGGGGTGCCTTGGTGGCGGTGGGGGCGGGAGTGATCATTTGCTGGCTGGGGGCGTTCCGGATTCGGGGTTGGTGGATGGCGGTTTGGCTTGGTTTGGGGATGGGGGTGTTGTTGCTGGTGGGATTTCCGGCGGCAGCGGCGGTGGGATTGGCGGGACTGGCGGGCGCGTTGGTGTGGCAGGTGATGAGCCGGAAGTTCATGCCCTTGTGGCGGGCGATGAGTTGGCCCAACCGGTTGCTGCTCATCGCGGCGCCGCTGGTGGTGGTGGCGGGGATGACTTCGCAGTCGTTGCCGGGGCCGTGGAATGTGGGCGGGGTGCCATTGATCGAGCGGCTGACGCGCGAGACCAACACGGCGGATTCGTCCGTGCGCGAGCGGATCACGTTCTGGATGATGGCGGGGGAGATCGTGGCGGAGCGGCCGCTGCTGGGGACTGGCGAGGGAATGTTCGGGCCGAACTTCCACGCGTCGCTGGTGCGTTTGGTGGAGGCCGACGGCACCGGGACGATGGCCTACAACCAGCGGTTGCTGAAGACGTGGCTGGCGATGGAGACGCACAACGATTACTTCGAGATCGCAGCGGACCGGGGCTTGGTGGGCTTGGGTTTGTTCCTGGGACTGGGGGTTGCACTGTTGGGTGGATTGGCTGGGGTGGCGCGGGGCGGCTACTCGTCAGAGGCGAAGCTGTCCCATGCGCTGTTGGTGACTTTGGGTGGTTTCCATGCGGTGATGGCGACGAGTTTCCCGCTGCAGGAACCGGCGCGGATGACGACTTTTTTTGTGCTGGTGGGGTGTGCGTTGGGGTTGTTGGCGAGCGGGGAAAACAGGGAAAGCAGTGAGGGCAGGGACAGCAGGGAGTGCGGAGTGGGAGAAGTTTCCCAAGGTGGAGTTGCCGGGGGGTAATTCCTGCGGGTGCGGGCGTGCTGGTAAAGCCTTGCAATCGCGCGTTGGAGCCCCTAATTCTGCGCTTGGGGGCCGTGCATGACGCTTCTTTCCGGCGTCGCGCGCCCCTTGGTTTTTTCGACTTGTTCAGGAGGCCTAGTCCCGTGTCGCTGCAAAAAGCCGGGAACCGTCAACGTCCCGTCTCTGCCCTGTTGGAAGGTTCTTCTGCTCCGTCGGGAGCCCCACGCCAGCGCCGTTCTGCGCTCATCTATCGGGATCAAAAGCCCCTGCCCATTGCCAGCCATGGCGAGGGGATTTACATTTGGGACACGGAAGGCAAGAAGTACATCGACGGTTGCAGCGGGGCGATCTCCGCGAACCTGGGGCATGGGAACAAGGAAGTCCAGGCCGCGGCCATGCGGCAGATGGACAAGATCAGCTTCACCTACCGGACGCAGTTCGAGAGCGAGCCGGCCAACGAGTTGGCCGAGTTGCTGGTGGAGCTGTCGCCGCCGGAGCTGAAGTATGTGTACTTCGTGAACTCCGGTTCGGAGGCGGTGGAGACGGGGATCAAGTTGGCGCGGCAGTTCTGGTGGTCGGTGGGCAAGCAGTCCAAGTCGCTGATCATCTCGCGCTCGCCGTCGTATCACGGGGCGACGCTGGGGGCTTTGGCGTGCACGTCGTACGCGCCGCTGAACATTCCTTTCAATTCGATGATGAACCAATTCCCGAAGATCCCGGCGCCGTTCTGCTATCACTGCCCGCTGGGACGCACGTACCCGAAGTGCAAGGTGGAGTGCGCGCATCAGTTGGAACACGTGATCGACACATACGGCGCGGACAACATCGCGGCGTTGATCGTGGAGCCCATCGGTGGGGCCTCGACCGGCGGGATGGTGCCGCCGGACGAGTACATGGGCATCATCGAGCGCATCTGCCACGAGAACCAGATCATCCTGATCGTGGACGACGTGCTGACCGGTTGCGGCCGCACGGGGACATTCTTTGGGTATGAGCATTGGGATGTGACGCCGGACATCGTGCTGCTGTCGAAGGGGCTCTCCGGTGGCTACGCGCCCATGAGCGCGGTGCTGACCACGGCGGAAATCGCCGAGCCGGTGCTGGACGACGGCGGGTTCAAGCACGGGCATACCTACGCGGGGAATCCGCTTTCCACGGCCATCGCGTGCGAGGTTGTGAAGATCATCCAGCGCGAAGGCCTGGTGGAGAATTCGCGCGTGATGGGCGAATACATGCACGAGCGTTTGCGCGAGATGCAGGAGCGGCACCCGATCATTGGCGATGTGCGCGGCAGGGGATTGCTGGCCGGCGTCGAGTTCGTGATGGACCGGGAGGGGCATAATCCCTTCCCGACGCATTGGACGGTGGCGCTGGATGCGACGCAGATCGCGCGCGAGCACGGCTTGTTGATCTATCCGCGGCGTTCGCTGTACGGCCTGCGCGGCGATCACATCCTGATCGCGCCGCCGCTGATCATTGATCGTGCGGGGATGGACGAGTTGCTCGGCTTGTTCGAGAAGACGCTGGTCGATCTGGAGAAGTCGCTGGAGGAGCGCCTGCTGGCCCGGCAGTACGAGGAAGGGGATGCCAGCGGGCACGAGGAATTGGCCGAGGCCGAGAGCGGTCAGTTGCCCGAAGGGATCACCGTGTGAGGGGAGTACGGATCTCAGATCGCTGTGTGAGAGTTCACAGCAAGGTAGCTGGGGCATCCTGCCCCAGACCAGCCAGTCTCAAGCTCCTCTCAGAAGCTCAGCACAGTAGTAAAAGCGTCATGGCCAAGATGGCCATGCTCCTTTGGGGGTGTGATTTTTGACTATTGTAGAATCGGCTGACAGATTTCAAGAAGGCGGGCGGGCCGAGGGCTGGCAGAGGGTGATTCATTGTCAGGCGGGGGTGGCGGCATGACGGCCGGGACGCTGATGAACAAGGTGGCGCCGCTGGAAGAAGCGGTGCGAGGGCGTGTGGCGTCCGGACAGACCATCCTGGTGGCCGGGTTCGGCCGCGGCGGGGTGCCGTTCTCGATCCTGACTTTCCTGGCCGAGCATGCGGACGAGTTTCGTAATCTGGCGCTGGTCAAGAATGACGCAAACGAGCCGGGCATCGGCATCGGCATGCTGATCGAGCGCGGGATGGTGTCGCGCCTGATCGCGACGCATGTGGGGCTGAATCCTGACTTCATCACGCGAATGAACGTGGGGGAGATTGCCTGCGAGTTGGTGCCGCAGGGGATCTTCGCCGAGCGCCTGCGCGCGGGCGGCGCGGGGATTCCCGCGTTCCTGACGGACATCGGCATGGGCACGATCGTGGCCGACGGCAAGCCGACGGTGGAGCTGGATGGCAGGACGTGGCTGCTGGAGCGGGCGCTGCGGGGCGATGTGGCCTTGCTGTGCGCGGATGTGGCGGACCGTGCGGGGAATTGTTGGTGGCGCGGGTCCAACCGCAACATGTCGGTCGTGATGGGGATGGCCGCGGACAAGGTCATCGTGGAGGCGAAGCATATCGTGGAGGTGGGGGAGCTGGAGCCGGAGAACATCCACCTGCCGTGCGTGTTTGTGGATGCAGTGGTGCAGGCGCAGCCAAGGCCCCACATGGGCGGACGGCTGGAGGAATAAGTGTGAATTATGAATTATGAATAACAGAAAGTATTTCATACTGAGTTTTAATTGGTGGGTGAGGAGCTGAATGAACGAACAGGAACAGGCGATCGTCAAGCGGGCGGCGGCGGAATTGCGGCCGGGGATGTTGGTGAATCTGGGGATCGGCCTGCCGACTCTGGTGCCGGGGGTTTTGCCGCCGGGATTCCCGGTGCTGTTGCATTCGGAGAACGGCTTTGTGGGGATGGGGCCGGCGGATCCGGGTCACGGACGCGATCATTGGTTGATCGATGCGGGGGGACGCGCTTGCACGCTGCTGAAGGGCGCGGCGCTGTTCGACAGCCTGATGAGCTTTTCCATCGTGCGGGGCGGCCGGCTGGACATGGCGATCCTGGGGGCGTTCGAGGTGAGCCTGGAGGGGGATCTGGCGAACTGGATGATTCCGGGCAGGCTGACGCCCGGTATGGGCGGGGGGATGGAATTGGCGCAGAAGGCGCGCCGCGTGGTCGTCGTGAGCCGGCATCTGGACAAGCACGGCCGGGGGAAGCTGGTCGAGCGCTGCTCGCTGCCGCTGACGGCGCCGCGGTGCGTGGATACGCTCATCACGGAGCGGGCGGTGTTCCGCCGGGTGGAAGGTCGGCTTGCGTTGGCCAGCGTGCATCCGGATCATTCTGTTGAATCGGCCCTTGAAGGAATCGAGTGCGAAGTCGGTAGGGTTTCCAAAGACCTCGAGCGATGGGAGACAGACTGATGAGTGTTCAGATCGAGCAACTGGCGAAGGACCTGGAGACGGCGATTGCGGAGCGGCGCACGTGGGCGACGCACACCCTGGCCGGGTGGATCCGCTACAACAGCGTGTTGGGCCAGGAGGCGCCTGCGCAGGAGTACATCGCCAAGGTGTACGAGAATCTCGGTCTGGAAGTGAAGCGGGTGCCGATCAACATCCAGGAGATCGCGGGGCACCCGGGGGCGAGCCCCGTCGATTGGTCCTACGAGAATCGCTACAACGTGGTGGGCATTCACGAGCCGGGGGAGAAGCAGGGGAAGACGCTGGCGTTCAACGGCCATGTGGACGTGGTGAGCGCCGAGCCGATGCGGTTGTGGACGCTGCCGCCCTTTGAGCCGGACATGTTGCTGAAGGAGGAGAACGGCGAGGATTGGATGAGCGCGCGCGGCGCGGGCGACATGAAGGGCGGGAATGTGTGCGCGCTGTGGGCGTTGGTTGCGCTGCGGGACTTGGGCTATGTGCCGGCGTCGCAGGTGCAGTTCCAATCGGTGATCGAGGAGGAATGCACCGGCAACGGCGCGCTGACGATGGTGGAGGAGGGCTACACGGCCGACGCGTGCATCATCCCGGAGCCGTTCGGCGAGACGATCCTGACGCATCAAGTCGGCGTGATGTGGTTCCAGACGCGGGTGCTGGGGCGGACGACGCATGTGCAGACCGCGGGCGAGGGGGAGAACGCCATCGAGAAGACGTATGTGCTGATCAAGGCGCTGCGCGAGCTGGAGAAGGAACTGAACGCGCCGGAGAACATCCACCCCGCGTACAAGAATGTGCCGCATCCGATCAACCTGAACGTGGGCGTGATCCGCGGCGGCGATTGGGCCAGTACGGTCGCCGGTGAATGCGTCACGCGCTTCCGGCTGGCGCTGTTCCCGGGACAGAGCCTGAAGGACCTGCGGGCAAAGGTGGAGGCGTGCATCCACAGGGCGGCGATGAGCGATCCCTTCCTGAAGGAGTTCCCGCCGAAGGTGGAGTATGTGGGCTTCCAGGCGGAGGGCGCGACGTTCGACCCGAAGTCGGCGCTGGGCGAGGCATTGGCCAAGGCGCACAAGGATGTTCACGGCGCGCCGCCGAAGGAGTACATCTCGACGGCGACGACGGACGTGCGCATGTTCAACCTGTACAGCAACTGCCCGGCGACGTGCTACGGGCCGGTGGCGCGCAACATCCACGGCGTGGACGAGAAGGTGAGCATCGATTCCATGCAGCGTGTGGCGCACGTGTTCGCGCGTTTCATCGCCGAATGGTGCGGGGTTAGAAGGGTGAAGGGTGAAGAGTGAAGAGTGAAGAGGAAGGATCAAGGATGAAGGATGAGGTGGCTGTGGAGTGCGCGCGCTTGCTTGCGCCGAACCAGCCACCGTCAGACGGGCGGTCACTCTATTCGCCTTCAAGACAGATGGAAGTGGAGAAGAGCGACACGACATCCGCCACGAAACCTTGTATCAGCGTGCCCCAAGGATCCATTCACGATGAAGTTTGCTGAGCCGATGGCAATTTCGGGTTTGGTGCGGACGCCGATCGGGCGGCTGGGGGGGATCCTTGCGGCTCGCGAGGCGTTTGATCTGCAGTCGGAAAGCATGCGGACGACCGTCACGCGCGTGGGCGTGGATGTGGACGAGGTGATCGTCGGGAACGTACGCAATTCGGTGGGCAACATCGCGCGCGTCGCGGCGCTGGAGGCGGGACTGCCGGAGGATGTTCCGGCGATGACGGTGGACCGGCAGTGCGCTTCGAGCATGGAGGCGTTGGTCCTCGGCGCACAGCGCATTGCGGTGGGCGGTGCGAGGGCGGTGTTGGTGGGCGGTGTGGAAAGCGCGAGCCGTTCGCCGTGGCTGTTCGAGAAGACGCCGCGCGCTTATTCGTATTTCGAGCCGCGGCCTTACAAGATCCGCATGGCGCATGAAGCCTGTGGCGATCCGCCCATGGGCGAGACGGCGGAGATCCTGGCGGATGAGTTCATGATCACGCGCGAGGAGATGGATGCGTTCGCGCTGCGCAGTCATGAGCTGGCGATTGCCGCGCGCGAACGCGGCGAGACGGCCGCGGAGATTGTGCCCGGCGAACAACCGGCGGACGAATGCCCGCGCGCGGACACGACGCTGGAGAAGCTGGCGAAGCTGAAGCCCGCGTTTCGCAAGGACGGCCGCGTGACGGCGGGGAACTCGTCGCCGCTGAATGACGGTGCGGCTTCGGCGATCGTGATGTCGCGCGCCGTTGCCGAACGCGAAGGCGTGCGGCCGGATGCGTATTTGCTGGGCGCGGCGACGGTGGGGCTCGATCCGCGTCGCATGGGCCTGGGGCCGGCGCTGGTGATTCCGCAATTGTTGGCGGAGCACGGGCTGTCGGTGAAGGATGTCGATCTGTTCGAGATCAACGAGGCATTTGCCACGCAGGTGCTGGCGGTGCTGCGGCATCTGGAGCAGCACGACTGCGCAATTCCGCAGGAGAAGCTGAACGTGAATGGCGGCGCCGTGGCGATCGGGCATCCGCTTGGGTGCACGGGCTTGCGGTTGGTGGTGACGCTGGTGAATGCGCTGCGCGCGCGGAATTTGAAGATCGGTGTGGCCGCGCTGTGTATTGGGGGAGGACAGGGGATGGGAGTTGTGGTGAAGGCGGAAGGATGAGGGAGGAAGGATGAAGGATGAAGGATGAAGGATGAGGGATGACGGATGAAGGATGAAGGATGAAGGCGGAAGGATGAAGGATGAAATTGGGGGGAGATGTGATGTTGTTGATGGATCCATTGCACACGAAAGGTTGATTGCGATGACGACTGCGACATTGACCAATGCGGAACTTTTGAAGCGGCGCGAGGCGGCGGTGCCGCGCGGGATGTTCTTTGTGGCGCCGGTTTTTGCGGAGCGTGCGGAGAACGCGCGCATCTGGGACGTGGAAGGGAAGGAGTACATCGACTTCTGCGGCGGCATTGGCGTGGTGAACGTCGGACACAATCATCCCCGGGTTGTCGCGGCGGTGAAGGCGCAGGCGGACAAGTTCCTGCACACGGGCTTCAACGTCGTGATGTACGAGGAGTATGTGCGCCTTGCCGAGCGGCTCAACGAGTTGGTGCCGATTTCGGGACCTTGCAAGACGGTGTTCTTCAACAGCGGCGCGGAAGCCGGCGAGAACGCAGTGAAGATCGCCCGCTTCTACACGAAGCGCAGTGGCGTGGTGGCATTCGAGCGTGGCTTTCACGGGCGCACGCTGCTGGGTATGACGCTGACCGGCAAGTGCAAGCCGTACTCGGCCGGCTTCGGGCCGTTCGCTCCTGAAGTCTATCGCCTGCCGTACGAGCCGTTCTTTGCGCTGCCGCGTCACAAGAGCGACGCGGAAGTTGAAGCGGAGTGCAACGCGGCGCTGGATCATTTGTTCGCGTATCATTGCGAGGCGGAGAACGTGGCCTGCGTGTTGGTGGAGCCGGTCCTGGGCGAAGGCGGCTTCCTGCCGCTGCACCCGGTGGCGATGCGCCTGCTGCGCGAGCGTTGCACGGAGAACGGGATCCTGTTCGTGAGCGACGAAGTGCAGGCGGGCTTCGGGCGCTGCGGGTCGATGTTCGCCTGCGAGCGCTACAAGATGGAGCCCGACATGATCGCGATGGCGAAGTCGTTGGCGGGCGGGTTGGTGCTTAGTGCTGTGACGTCGCGCACGGAGATCATGGACGCGCCGGGAGTCGGCGGCATTGGCGGCACCTATGGCGGCAATCCGATCGCGTGCGCCGCGGCGAATGCGGTGTTGGACATCATGCGGGACGAGAAGCTGCCGCAGCGGGCCGAGGAGATCGGACGCAAGACTTTGGCGGTGCTGGAGGAATTGGAGAAGACGCATTCGTATTTCGCGAATGCGCGCGGGCTCGGGGCGATGTGTGCGATCGAGGTCGTTGATCCGATTTCCGGCCGGCCGGACATGGACCGCGTGGCGCGTTTTGTTGGCGCGGCGCGCGAGAACGGGTTGTTGCTGATGACGGCCAGCGGCAACGTGATCCGCACGCTGATGCCGCTGACAATTCCGGATGAGGATCTGGAGAAGGCATTCGGGATCTTGCGAAAGGTTGCGGCAGGAGTGTAGGAAAGGCTAAAGGATAAAGGATAAAGTATAAAGGAAAAAGCAGGCGAGACTTAGCGACCAGAGCGTTTTCATGGAAGATTGGCAGGCATTCTACGAGGCGGCGCGGGGCGCTTATCGCGCCGGGATGGAGAATGATGCCATCCGGCAATGGAAGTTGGCGGCCAGTCTGCTGCACGACACACCGGGGCGGGAAGAGCAGATGCTCATGGTGTGGGGAAAGCTGGGTCCGGCGTTGGTTCGGCGCGGGCATTATGAAGAGGCGGACGAGATCTACTCCAGCATCGTCGATGTGACGCGGGCGTTGCACGGTGGGTTGAGTCCGGCGCTGGCCGTGGCGTTGATGGACCTGGCGCAGTTGCGCATCGCGAGCGGACGCGATGACGAGATCGAGCCGCTGGTTCGCGAGGCGTTGTCGATCTGGGAATCCACGATGGGGCCGCAACACATCGAGGTGGGCCATTGCCTGCGGACGCTGTCGATCGCGCAAAAGGAGCTTGGGAAGTACGACCAGGCGGAAGTGACGCTGAACCGGGCGATGGGGATCTACGAGCGCTACTTCGGGCCGCATCACCCGGAGGTGGCGCGTTGCCTGAGCCAGTTGGCGGTGGTGTTGCTGTTGATGGAGAAGTTCGAGGAGGCGGAGCGCGTCTTCCTGCGCGAGTTCGAGATCTGGAAGGTTGCGAGCAAGGGCAAGCGGCCGGACATCGCGAAGAGCCTGAACGACGTGGCGATGTTCTACCTGGCGAAGGGCCGCGTGGAGAAGGCATCACAGGCGGCAAGCCGCGCGGTGACGCTGAGCGTGAAGTCGCTGGGAGAGGGGAATCGCGAGGAGGCGCGCGGCTATCACACGTTGGCGATGTGCGCGCAGTCGAACGGGGATGTGGATGGGGCGCACGGGTATTTCGAGAAGGCGTTGGCCATCACGCAGAAGCTGTTCGGCGATGATCATCCGAAGACGAAGGAGATCATGACGAACCTGATGGTGCTGATGCAGCGGCAAACGCGGGAGAGGTTGAGGAAGCCGGAGTTCTAGGGAAAGTGAAGTAGCTGGGGCATCGTGCCTGTCCGCCGTGGCGGATTTATCGCGAAGGCGGGTCCCAGACCCGCCAGCCTCAAGCTCCACTCTTAGGCCAAATGGTTCAGGAAATGCGTCATGGGCAGGATGGCCGTGCTACTTTGAGGTGCGCGCGATTGCTCTCTGCTCAATTTCCGCGGGCCAGGACGCGGTTGTTTTCCTGAAACAGGCGCCAATAGCGGCTGCCGTAGCTGTAGCGAATGCCGGGCTCGATGTCGTCGGGGGCGATGCCGGCCTCGGTGAGGGTTCGGGGCAGGCGGCCGTTGTTTTCGATGGCGAACTTCTGTATGGCGATGGCGATGCGGGCGGTGTCGCGCTGGATGCGTGATTCGGCGTCGTCGCCGGTGAGTGTCGCGAGCTGCTGTTCGGCGCGGGCGATGAGGGCGAGGCGTTGCTCGTTGTTGGCGGGGTTTGCATGGTAATCGGCAGGTCCGGGGCGCAGCGACATGGCGATGGCGATGCCGAGGGCCACGATGACGAGCACCGAGAAGAAGATCAGGACGAAGCGTCGCACGAGGGCGCGGTCGTCGTATTCGGGTGTGTGCGGTTCTTTTTCCTTCATGGTCTTGCGATGGTTTCTCCGTCGTTGCCACGGCTGGACATGATGAGGTCGCCGGTGCTGATGGTGCCGTTTGATGGATCGTACATCAGTGGTGTGATGACTGCCGGATTGCTCAACCATGCGCGCAGTTCGTCGGCTGTCATGTCTTGTGCGCCGTCGGGCCCGCGGGATGCCAGCGCCCAATCGGTGCCGGATGTGACGTAGAGGAGCGGCTCGGAGTAGGCTTCGCTGCTGAAGATGTCGAGCCGTGCGTAGCGGGCCTGCTCGCGATTGATGTTGGCGCCGCCGAGCAGCAGGGCCGCGTGGGCGATGAATTCCTCGGCGGGCAGGGCGTTGTCCGGTGTCGGTTGGAAGGGCGCGCCGGTGCGGCGGATCTGTTCTCGAATGGTCATGTAGGCGCGGCCAAAGTCTTCCTGGTGGCGGCCGAGCTTGCGGCTGGCCGTGCGGGATTCAAAGTCCAGGTCGATGACAAAGTAGAGGACGTAGAGCGCGGCCAACAGGGCGAGGGCGACCCAACATCCCGCCTCGATCATCTGCCGGCGGGACCATTGTGGAGGTTCTTGGGTGCGAAAGAGCATCAGGGTGTGGCTTCTTCGGGTGTTTCCTGTGGTGGATCGGGCTCGGGCGTGGGCGTCGCTGTGACGAGTGGGGGAATGCGTTCGCGAAGTGTCTTCAAGATGGCGGCGTGGGGGGAATCCTCGGTGATGAGAGCCTCTGCCTGAGAGAGCAAGGTGCGGGCCTGCGTGCGGTCGCCGATGTTGAGCGCGGCCAGGGCACGGGCGAGCAACGCGGCGGATTCATTGTCGCCCTCCTGTGCGGAGGCGAGCAGTTCCAGCGTCTGTTGCCAATCGGCACGCGCGGAGTCGGTGGTGGTGCTGGTGGTGCCCGATGCCGCCACGCCCCGGCCGCCGGCGGGGACAAAGCCGAAGCGGAAGATGATGAGAAAGTCGATGACGACGACGATCAGCAGCAGCGCGGAGACCCACTTGAGGATGCGCAGGTTGCGATGTTGGCGGCGATGGAATCGCTCCTGTTCGCTGATGCGCTGCAGGATGGGCTCGCTTTCCTCCGGGCGGGCGATGCCCTTTGCCATGACGCGGGCCAGGACCAGGTCGTTGTTGGCGAGTGCCTGGTCGGCGAATTCGCGCATGACGAGGTTGCGCAGGTGCAGCGCCTGGATGTTGCGCGGCCACAGGGCCAGGGCCTGGATGAGCATGTTGTTGCTCTCGGCCAATGACTCGTAATCGCGGTCGGGCGCGTGCATGCGGGCTTCGACGGTGCGGGCCAACGCCAGGGAGTCGCTGCGCTTGCCGGCGCCGGTCATGTAGGCGGTCAATTCGTTGAGCAATTCGGTGACGGAGTGATGCCGGTCGCACGGTTCCTTGGAGAGCGCCTTCATGGCGATGTTGACGAGTTCCTCGGGGACGAGGCGGTGCGGGGCGACGCTGTGGGGATGCGGCACGATTCCCCTGATGGCGCTGGCGAATGATTCGGCGCTGCTGTCGGCGGCGTGGGGCGCCTGACCAGTCAGGAGGAAATAGAGCATGCCGCCCAGGAGGTAAACGTCGGTCCATGGGCCGACTTCTTCGGCGGTGAAGCGGGTTTGCTCGACGGCCATGTAGGCGGGGGTGCCGGCGGGGCTTTGCGCGTGTTCGGCGGTGGGGACCAATTCGCTGAGGAGCGCACGGGAGTTGCCTCCGGCGGCGGCGGGGTCGTGCAGGATCGCGATGCCCCAATCCATGAGGAGCACTTCGCCGAATTCTCCGACCATGACTTGGGAGAGCTTGAGGTCGCGGTGGACGATGCCGCGGGAATGGGCAAAGGCGACGGCCTGGCACACATCGATGAGGATGGGCAGGTGGCGCGCGAGGAAATCCATGGGGTCCTGGTCCAGCTCGGAGTAAGCCATGCGATCCCATCGCTCGCCGCGGACCATCTTCATGGCCAGGACGGGCCTGCCTTGTTCGTCCATGCCGAGGTCGTGCACGGGGACGATGTTGGGGTGTTCGAGGACGGCGGTGGTGAGGGCCTCGCGGCGGAAGAGGACCTCGAGCTCGCGGCGTTGACCGGTGCTTTCCTTGGATTGTTGGAAGAGGTCGTCGCGCAGGCGTTTGACGGCGACCATGCGGCCCAGGGAGAGTTGGATCGCTTCCCACACTTCGCCGAAGCCGCCTTCGCCGACGACGCGGACGAGGCAGAACGGAGTGGGGTCGTGGATTTCGCGGGGTGTGTCTTCCCGGCGGCGGTGGGGCGAGTTTGTGTCGAGCAGCCAGCGGGGTATTTCCGGCCTTCTGGTGTCGGAGGCTGGTCTGGGTGGCGTGGTTTCGACCGGCGCCGGGCGGTAGGAGATATCAGGATCGTCCGGCAGATCGTTGGGGATCAGCCGAGCGAGCATCTCATCCATTTCACCGGGACTGAGTCCCATCGCGTTCCCCGCGGTGTTTGGGTCTGTGGATTGGATTTGTCGGTGTGGGCGGCGGTTAACTGCAATGGAAAGTCGGGTCGGGGACGACAGTGATATCCGGGACTGCAAGGACGAGCTGGAGTGGAATGGGAGCGAACCCTGGGAGGATGCGAGTGGACTTGACGGCCGCCTGCCCACCGGTCTATTCATCACGGTGCATCATGACAGATCTATTCGATGGTGGGAAATGCATCCCCGGTTTAACGAGCACAAGACGACAGAATTGGCCGCGCTCCTCCTGAGTCGCGCGGGTGGGCGAATGCCCTATCTCAAGCTTATGAAGCTGCTGTACCTGGTCGACCGCGAGGCCCTGCGGCTTCATGGCAGCCCGATCACTGGCGACAATTATGTCTCCATGAAGCACGGGCCAGTGCTCTCCAATACCTATGACATGATCAAATCGCCACCCGAACCGGGCACTGGTCGCGCTGGAGAGTTTTGGGGTGAGCATATCAACACGCTGGGTTACGACGTGGTTCTGTCCCGTGAAGTTCCTCCGGTTCTCTCACCTTCGGACCGGGAGCTTGTCGACAAGGTCTTTGAAGCATACGCCTGTCATGATACGTGGACACTTGCGGAGTTGACACACGAATTGCCCGAGTGGCGGGACCCGGGTCCCAGCGCCCTTCCTATCGATTATGAGGACATTCTTGCTTCCGTGGGCATGGACGAGAAGCAGGCGAGTGAAACCCTGTCGAGGATTCGCACGCGAGCACTTCTGGAAGACTTGGCGTTGAGATCCTGAGTGGGGTTCGCTCCCGGAGATGCAATTCTGGTGAAGGACCCCCGCCCTTGGGATGACCGGCGCCACCTCTATATCGTGATTACCGCCTCTGAATCAAATCCGAAGAACCTCATGCTTCTACCCTGTGTTGAGACCCGAACCGACTGGTCGCGAGACTTGTCATGCACGCTTGAGCCCGGCGATCACCCCTTTCTGAAGAGCCCTTCGGTGGTCAATTACCGGGATGCCATCGCCATTTCCCCTGCTGGACTGGATGAATTGATAGTCAGGGGTCATGGCAGAGTGAAGGAAAGTGTCTCTCCAGAGGTCCTCGCCAGAATCATAGAAGGCGCAAGACGGTCTCCGAATCTCGACTTGGACAAGAGAGCCATGCTTCCACCTGAACCCGACGGGACTCTGGAGTAGGCCTGGAATGCTCCACCGCCTCTTGACCGCCGCGGTCGGGGCTGTACTGATCTGGCCCGATACGAGTCCACCGGATGGTTCGCCTTGATCGCTTTCGTGCTGTTGGCAGTCGCCGCTTTTTTCCAGGCCTTCGTGGTGGCGGGTTTGTTGACGCCGCTGGCGGGCGCGGTGGGGCGGCGCGTGGGGATGATGGATCATCCGGGGCTGGCGCGCAAGCAGCACCGGCGGCCCACGCCGCGCAGCGGGGGTTTGGCCTTGTTTGTGGCGTTCTGGGGATGCCTGGGCTTGAATGTGCTGTTGGCGGGATGGGTGGTGCCGCATCTGGGCTTCCTGCCGGAGGAGGTGCGCGTGCTGGCGGGAAATGTCGGGATGCGCGGAGGGCAGTTGGCAGCCATTGGGTTGGGGGCGACGGTGATCTTCGCGCTGGGTGTGCTGGACGACATGCACGGCCTGCCCGCGTGGGTGCGGTTGCTCGTGCAGGTGCTGGCGACGATGCCGCTGCTGGCGGAGGGCGTCGTGATCAAGTTGTTCCTGCCGCCGGTGTTTGGCATGGCGGTGACGGTGTTGTGGATCGTGCTGCTGACGAACAGCTTCAACTTTCTGGACAACATGAATGGGCTGACGGCGGGGGTGGCGGCGATGGTGGCCGGCGTGATGGTGCTGCAGTCCTGCCTGTCGGATGAGTATTATCTGATGCTTGTGTTTGCGCTGGTGGCGGGGGCGGCGGCGGGGTTCCTGCTGCACAATTTTCCGCGGGCCTCCATCTTCCTGGGCGACAGCGGCTCGACGCATCTGGGCTTCCTGATCTCGTCGTTGATGATCCTTGTGACCTACTACAAGGAGGGGACGCCAACGGCCCTGCCAATCCTGATGCCACTCATCGTGCTGGGGGTGCCGTTGTTCGACACGGTGTCGGTGTTGTGGATCCGCTGGCGCGAGGGGCGCCCGCTGATGGTCGGCGACCGTTGTCATGTCTCGCACCGCCTGGTGGATCTGGGGATGACGCCCGTGGAGGCGGTGCTGTTTCTGTATGGTGCGACCGTGTGCGTTGGGCTTGCCGCTGTTGCGCTGCGTCCGCTGGACTGGCGCTTCGGGTTGGTCCAGGCGGGGGTGATCGTGCTGCTGTTCTTGGGGATCTATGCGATGGAGCGCGTGAGCCGCCGGCGCCTGCAGACCAAGCCGCCAGTTTGTGATACCCGCGAGGAAACTTCCCGATGAACCGTTCCCTTTCCTTCCCTCGCTCCCGGATGTTGCTGCTGCCCTTGCTGGCGGGCGCGGCGATTCTGGTGACGACCGGATGCAATCCGATCCGGCAAATGAAGATCGACAAGGAGATGCTTGAAGCCCGCGTGATGCAGTTGGAGCAGGACCGCGAGAGCGTGGAGGCGGCGGCGCGCTCGGCGAGCGAACGCGCGCTGGAGGCAATGGCGGAGGTGGATCGCCTCAAGGCGGAGAACGAGCGTCTGGCGCTGCAGGTTGCCGCGGCCAACCGGATGCTGGGCGACGCGAACAAGCAGCAGGCGGAGGCGACGGCGCTGGAGATGGAGCAGCGGCTGGCGCGCGAGAATGAAATGCGCCTGCGGGTCGAGCAGCTCGAGGCGGACCTGGAGATCCGGGGCAATGAATTGGCGATGGCCTCTTCGGATCTGCAACAGGCGCGGACGGAGATGGAGGGCCTGCGCACGCGGATTGCGGAGATGACCCGGACGCTGGAGCTGAAGACCGAGGAGGGGCGGTCGCTGCGGGCCGAGCGCGATGACGCGCGCGCCGAGCGTGATGACTTCCGCCGGCAGTTGACTTCGCTGCAGACCGACAAGGACGAAGCGGCCAAGCAGTTGGAGGAGCTGAGCACGAAGGTCCGCGACCAGGAGAAGGAACTGGCGGCAATCGGCCGTGAACTGGAGGAAGCACGCGCCTCGCTCGCCGAGCAGGAACGGGCACGAGTGAGCAGCGCGGATGCGCGCACCGCCTTGGCGGGGTCATTGCGGCGGGCGCTGGATCCGCAGATTCGCGCCGGTGCGGCCAGTGTGGAGGAGCGGGATGGGGACATCCACGTGTCTGTGCTGAACGACGCCTTGTATCAGCAGGGGACGGTGTTGTTGTCCCCGGAAGGCGAGCGGTTGCTGACGGCGCTGGCGCAGACCCTGCGCGGCGCGCCGTTGCGGGCGATCGCCGTGGAAGGGCACACGGACAATGTGCCGCTGGCGAACATGCCTTACCAGGACAACTGGGACCTCGGAGCAGCGCGGGCGCTGGCGGTGACGCGGCATTTGGCGTACGGCGATGACGTGCCGGCGCGAGTGCTGAGCGCTTCGTCGCGGGCGTTTTTCTCGCCGGTGGCGCCGAACGACACGCCGGAGAACCGGCGGAAGAATCGGCGGGTGGAGATGGTGATCCAGTTGGAAGAGTGAAGGGACAGCAGGGACAGCAGGGACAGCTGAGAGGGCAGATCCGGCAGGGATGGCAGAGCAGGAAAGGAAGGCCGCAACAGGCCGGCCGGCCTTTTTTCACTCTTCACTCTTCACCCTTCGCCCTTCACTCTTCACTCTTCCAAAATCGCCTTGTGCGGGGTGG
>CAZVAQ010000019.1:0-7901 GCA_964625145.1 uncultured Candidatus Sumerlaeota bacterium | reverse complement strand
GCCATTTTCCCCCCCTCCACTCGCCCCCCAGCCCCCTCCCCCTTCCACCCTCCAAACTCCGCGGGGGGGGGGGGGGGGGGGGTGGGGGATTCGGGGTGGAGAATTTGATGGGAGGTGAACCGCCCTGCTTCAACCTATGTGGCCCCTTCACGCACGCACCAAAGATGAATACGCCCGCCTGATCCAGACGCACGCGGAGAGGATGGAGCACGAGCCGCTGCGCGAGATGGTGAACAGCGCTTTCGATGACTACGCGGACGACGAGACGTTCTGCGCGTGGTGTGCAGGCGTGGCGCACGGGACCGACTTGCAGGAGTCGGATGTGATCCTGGCGCGTTTCCTGGAGCGCTTTCCGCTCTCGCTGTTTCCCGTGCAGGTGGACTGGGCGGAGCGGCAGGTGCGGCGCGACCTGTTCGATGACGCGACGAACGAGGCGCGGGCGTACCTGAACCGGGTGCACGAGCAGGGCATCTCCATCGTGTCGCAGGATCATGACACCGTGCGCGATGGTTGTTCGCGGGCGTTCCTGCTGCTGACGTCGGCGTACACGGAGGCTGGCGCGCGTTCCTACAGCGCGCGGGTGCTGGAGTTCGCGATGCTGCTGCAGTTGGAGCCCTTCTGGCAGCATCGATTCCGGGCCGAGCACCGGCGATTGATGGAAGAGCTGCAGGAGCCTTCCAAACGGCGCGACGACGAGTTGTGGGAGGCGTTCTTCAAGGAAGGCAAGAGGGCGGAGAAGCTGGTGAAGCGGTGCGACAAGCTGATGATGCCAGTCTTGGCAAAGCGTGTGGAGACCATGGCCGCCTTGTTCCATGAAGATCCGGATTTCCGGGCGGACGATTCCGAAATCCTGCAAATGCTCTATCGCACCGATACGGGGAAGTTCCTCCTGGTGTGAGGACTCTGGCCGCGATTGCGTTGGGGGCGAACATTGGTCCGCGGGAGGAGTCGCTCTCCCGGGCTGTGGAGCTGTTGGATCATTCTGATTCGTTCGAGATTCGGGCTGTGTCGAGCTTGTACGAGAGCCCGCCTTGGGGCGATTCGGACCAGCCGGATTTCCTGAACGCGGTGGTCGTCGGGGAGGCCGACGGGGAGCCTGCGGCGTTGCTCGATCATCTGAAGTGGTGCGAGGCCACCATCGGCAAGACGACCGTGAGGCGTTGGGGGCCGCGGGTGATTGACTTGGACTTGCTGGCGGTGGGGGACGTGGTGTCCAGCGCGGCGGACTTGGAGCTGCCGCATCCGCGCATGGCGGGGCGGCCGTTTGTGTACTTGCCGCTGCGCGAGGCGTGCGCCGGATTGGCGCTGCCGGATTCGTGGGGAGCGCATCTTGTCGCTAGCGAAGAAGGCAAATCCTTGGAGGCCGTGACCCGACAACGATCAGCGGAGGGGGTCTTTCCCAGCCGGCCCGCCAGCCGGCGGGTGGAGCTGATGCTGCGGGGGGAGGAGGAGACGGCGGCTCTGGCGCGCGCGGTGGCCCGGCATGCAAAGCCGGGGGACGTGGTGGCGTTGGCGGGTCCGTTGGGTGCGGGGAAGTCCTTGTTCGTTCGCGCTTTCGCGCGGGAGTTGGGGGTGAGTGGGTCGCTGCCCAGTCCGACCTACACGCTGTGCCGCGAGTATCGCTCCGGGCGGCTGTCGCTGCAGCATTGGGACTTCTACCGGCTGGAGTCGGAGGAGGATCTGGAGTCGGCGGGTTTCCCTCCGGCGGCGGGGGAGTTTGATGTGCTGGCGATCGAATGGGCGGACCGGTTTCCGGAGGCCCTTGCGGCGCAGGCCGTCACGCGGGTGGAATTGGAGCCGATCGATGGTCACGACGACCACCGCCGGGCGCGGCTGGAAATGCCGGCGGGGTCGTTGGCGTTGCGCAGCGAGATTGGCGTCTTGATGGGGGGGGAGCGGTGATCATTCTGGGATTGGAGACCTGCACGCCCAGCGGCGGGATGGCCCTGATGGAGTTCGGGGAGGATGGCTGTGGGCGGGTGCTGGCGGCGGAGGTGATGTTGTCGGGCCGGGCCCAGAGCCGGTTGCTGGGCGAGGCGATCCAGTCGGCGCTGGCGGAGCTGGGGATGCGGATGGAGCAGGTGGACGTGGTGGCCGTTTCGAACGGGCCGGGTTCGTTCACGGGCGTGCGGGTGGGTTTGTCGCTGGCGAAGGGGCTGTGCATTCTCTCCGGCGGGCCGCGGATGGTGTGCGTGTCGAGCCTGGAAGCGCTGGTGTGCCATGCCTACGGGGGGGAGGATGTGGAGGCGGTGATTGGGATGCACGATGCCTTGCGGGGAGAGGTCTATGCCCGGATCGCACCCGTCAATAAATCAGACTTGTCGATAGATGGCGCCAAGGATGAATGCTTGTCAATGCGGGAGTTGATGGACCGTTGGCCTGCAAGGGCCTTGGTGGCCGGGGAGGGCGCCTTTGCGCACCGTGAGGTGCTGGAGCGGGAGCTGGGGGATCGGTTGGTTTGGTCCCGGGCGGACCGCGCTTTGCCGGACCCGCGCGGGGTGGCTATGATTGGCTGGAAGCTTGCGTGCCGGGGAGAGTGGACAGATGCATCCGCCGCCGCGCCGATCTATTTGCGCGAGGCGACCGTGAAGCTCAGGGGTGGTTGACGACCGCGACATGGCGGCACCACTCTTTCGGCTCACTTCAATTTGAGACGGAACGACTTACGACCCATGAACCCGCTGAACCCAGAGCGCCTGATCCGACACGCCGGAGTCGACACGAGTGGCTTCAAGGATGACTTGGAGGTTGGCCCGGAGGATCTGGAATACCTCAAGAAGCTGGAGGACTCGCTGCGCTCCGGGAAGATGCCGTACAAGGAGCGCGTGCAGTCGGTCACCCGCCGCAATCGCACTGTGAAGCAGGAAGAGGAGCCGGAGGTCATCATCCGGGGCGCGTCGGGCGAGATCGACAAGTCGGCCATTCCGCTGCCGGGTCAGGAGCTGCGGGCCAAGGCCCGGGTGGCTCCGAAGCCGGCGGCCAACCGCCCCGTGACCCAGGGGACGGACGGGACCTTTCCGGTGGGGACGATCCTGCGGTTCGAGGATCATTCGCTGGGGGTGTTCAAGGACGCGAAGGCGGACAAGGATTACGAGGTGGTGTACCGGCTGTTGCCGGACGGTTCGGTTCGGCCGGAGGGGATGGCGCTGGCGTCCTACGACGTGAAGGTGCTGGGGAAGTTGCCGCCGGAGTTTGTGCATCGGCTGCAGAGGCGCCTGACGTGGAACCGCGACGAGATCATTTTTCACCTGGAGCATTTTGATTACTGCGAGCTGATTCCCGAGCCGGATCCGCAGTATGTAGTGGAGGACGAGGAAGAGGCGGTTGAGGAGACACCCAACGGTGCGGGGGGGAGCCTGCTGACGAAGGGACGGCATCTGACGCTGTCGTTCGGCCCGGGGCAGTCATGGCAGGCGGTGTATTGGGGAGAGGACGATCTGGGGCCGTTGGTGGCGCACAAGACGGCGGACACATGGGCCTTGATGCATCTGGATCTGGATCGCTTTGCGGACACGATGGAGATGGGGCCGATGGCCCACGAGAGCCAGTTGGCGGAGATTGAGGGGGATTTGGCGATTGTTTAGGACGGGGCGGACGCGAGGGACGAGGAAGGTGAGTGGATCAGGGATTTGATGTGAGCTGTTGGCGGGTGTGGTTTATTGTGCGTTGATGAATTGGACTTCGAAGACTTTGGGCCAGTATTTGCCGGTTAGGTAGAAGGTGCCTTCGGCTTCGTTGTAGGCGATGCCGTTGAGGGCTTCGGGGATGGGGGCGCCGGGTGTGCGCGTGATCAGGGCGCGCAGGGGGCGTGCGTCGACGACGCTGCGGACGACGCCGGTTTCGGGGTCGATGCCGACGATGAAGTCCTGGAGCCAGATGTTGGCCCAGATGAGTCCCTCGGCGATCTCGAGTTCGTTGATGTTGGTGACGGGTTGTCCGTCGGTGGTGACGGAGATCTCGCGGACAATTTCGAAGGTTTCCGGGTCGCGGAAGCGGATCTTGTCAGAGCCGTTGCTCATGACAAGGTGGGTGCCGTCGTAATCGATGCCCCATCCTTCGCCGGTGTATTGGAACTCGGTGATCTTCTCGAACGTCTCGCGGTTCCAGACGTGTGCGGTGCCTTCGCGCCAGGTGATCTGGATCAGTCGGTCGTCGACGCGGGCGAGGCCTTCGCCAAAGTGGTTGGGGGGCAGGTTCAGGGAACGGATGACGGCGCCGGAGGAGATGTCGACTTCGCGGAGTTGCGAGCGTGTGTATTGGCCGGTGCTTTCCAGGAAGACGCCATCGTGCAGGAGCAGGCCCTGGGTGAAGGCCTGGGTGTCGTGGGGAAAGTCGGCCAGGACCTGGACGGTGAGCAGGTTGGGCGTGGGGGTCTTGCTTTGAACTGCAATGTAGTCGGTGTTGGTGGTGGAGGTGGCGGGCTGCTGGGCGTGAAGGCCGGCCGAGAGGGCGAGCGCTGCCGCGGCAGCGGCGCGGAATCTGGAATTGACGAACATCGCGGGCTCCCTCATCGATCACCTCGTTGGAAACGTGCTGGAGCGCGAAGGCGCTTCGCAAGGCGGATTGTTTGCAGAAGTGGTTCCCCATTCCCAAGAAGCCTGATGGTATCCATCCATGAAAAAGCTGCTTATTGGTTGCCTGATCTTCACGGTGCTCCTGATTGGCCTGGTCATTGGCGGTGGCGTGTTTCTGTACTCCAAGGGAAAGAGTTTCGCCAAGAGCTATGAGACGGCCATCGCGCAGGTGCAGGAGATCAACTCCGACTTTCCCTATAATGAACCCCCTGCGGGGACGGCGATGGAGCCCGACCGGTTTCAGGACTATTTGTCGATCCGCCGGCGGATCAACGAGCGGTTGATGCAGGTGTCGCTGCTGGCAGAGGTCGCGAGCGCGGCAGAGGAGCAGCGCCAGGTGGATATCTCGGCGATGCAGATTCTGGGCTTGGTGGCGGAGGTCCCGAAACTGGTGAACGAGACGGCGACGGCGTTTCGGAGCGAGGAGATGTCTATCCGCGAGTTCCGGCACTACTCGGTTGAGTCGCTGCGTGCCATTCGCACCGGCGCGGAATCGGGGGACCCGCAGATGGCGGAGTTGTGGGAGACGATGCGGGGGATGGCGCGCTTTGTGGACCAGCAGATGAACCAGGGGGGCAATTCGAGCAACGTGGATGTGAGCGGATCTTTTGACACGCTTTCTTCCAGCGATGTGGCGCCGCAGTCGGTGGCGTTGGTGCGCGGGCAAATCGACGAGTTCAAGCAGACGCCGTCGCGGTATATCCTGGAGCTGATCTTCCTGCAGCTTCTGGAAGGGCTCAACAAGGGAGGGCAGTAGGGGAAGGATGAAGTGATGATCCTCCTTCGCGATCAAGCCGCTACGGAGGACAGGAGGATAAAGAGGGGGCAGGAAGGGAGCGTGGGCATCCTGCCCGCGCGTGGGGTGGAACGCGGCGCCTTGGCTTGATCCACAATCTTGTGTTGGTCCGTAGGTCCCTGGAGGAGCGGAGGCTTCTTCAAGGTTCGGGTTGTTTGGCGGGGAGGGATGTCATGGCGACGAGTAGGGCGAAGGCCAGGTAGGTCCAGGGTGTGAAGAAGGTGTCCTGGACCATCATGGACACGGCGAGTTGGATGAAGAGCATGAGGACGGCGACGAGGCCGTTGCGCAGGGCGCGGTGGTCGCGGGCGCGGCGCCATGCGTGCAGCCATGTCATGGCGGCGGTGGCGAGCGTGACCAGCAGGAGTGCGAGGCCGATGATGCCGGTCTCGGTGAGGATCTGCAGCCAGCCGAGGTCGATGTACTGCGGGCGGGCCATGTCGGTGTGGATCTGGTAGAGCTGGCCGTGGGGGCGATGCTCCCACCAATGGTCCTTGAAGTTGTTGAGGCCGATGCCTGTCCACGGATGGGCGTCGATGATCTCGCGTGCGACGAGGACCTTGTCGCGGCGGATCATGAGGGAGATGTCGGGCGGGCCGTCGCCACCGAGTTGCGAGACGCGCTGGAGAATGCGGCCAACGACGAACGGCGAGACAGCAATGGCAAGGGCGACGCAGGTGGTGATGAGCATTCCGCGCCAGGGATAACGCACGAGTAGCAGCCCGACGCCGAGCATGGCGGCGAGGATCAGGGGGGTCTGGCGGTTGAAGGTCAGGAGGCTGAGCGTGGCGAGGTAGGCGAAGGCGGCCAGCGCCAGCCAGCGGGCAAACGGTGAGCGCGATTCGATGTGCAACCACAACGCCCATGGGATGAGCCAGACGCAGGTGAAGGCGAAGACGATGGCGTTTGGCGCGATGCCGTTGATGCGCAGGTCCCAGGAGACCATGCGGTGGTCGCTGAACTGGGAGAACAGGTCGCGGCGCAGGATGAACTCCGCAAGGCCCGCGGTGTTGATGACGCAACCGATGGCCACCATGACGGCGGCGAGGCGCTGGAGTTGGTCGCGGGTGTGAATGGTCGTGGCGAGTGCGAAGGCGGTGGCGAGGTAGGCAAGCTGCTGGACGCTTGGCGAAGCGCCGGGGACGCGTCCGAGGAGTCCGATGGCAACGGCCCACAGGGTGAGGAAGCCCAGTGCCGTCCACAGCAGCCACGGACGGAGGCGGGGGCGACCTCCCTTTAGGAGCCAGATGCCCCATGAAAGAATAAAGAGGGCGGCCATCGTCCGGTTGAGGGAGACCGGCAGGCCGGGAATGAACAGACCGGTGCCGAACCAGGTGGCAAAGTAGAGGGGGAAGGTGAAGTGAGGGCCGAGCCAGATGAGCCAGACGGCAAGGGAAAGGCCCGTCACGGCTGCAAGCATGCGGATGTCCGCCCACCATGCGGACACGGCTGCCAGCGCGACCGGTATCGCGGCGATGGCCAACAGCGTCCGCGTGTTCTTGTTGGTTTGGTTCATCGCATCTTCGTGGCGGATTGGCTTCACGCGGTGTGGACTGAGATGGAGTTGGCCGTTGACGGAGTCTGGGGTGTTGGGAAGTTTGACTTGCCCGGGTGGGGTTGTCTCGGGTGTGTCGGGTTTGACTTCAACGCATTTAACCGGGCGAGGCCGGACGAAGATGGTCAAGCTGAAGGGGCTGCGCATCCAGGCTGCCGGGATGAGTGACCGCGGACTCAAGCGCGGGCACAATGAGGATAGCTTGTCAGTAGTGCAGGATCTGGGGCTGTACATCGTGGCCGACGGCATGGGCGGGCACAACGCGGGCGAGGTCGCGAGCCGGCAGGCGATCGAATCGATCGTGGAGTATGTGCGCCAACATCGGCAGGGGATCATCGAGTGGCCCTTTGGCCAGGATCCGCACATCAGCACGGCCGAGAACATCCTGGTCACGGCGATCAAGCTGGCGAACCGCGACGTTTGCAACTTGTCGCTGGAGCACCAGGAATACAGCGGCATGGGCACGACGATGGTGTCCATGATGGTGGACGGCGACAATCATTCGCTGGTGGTGGCGCATGTGGGTGATTCGCGTTGCTATCGGATGCGGCGCGGCGAGCTGAAGCAGATCACGCTAGATCACTCGTGGGTCTCCGAGCAGCTCCAGAAGAACATCATCACGCCGGAGGAAGCAAAAAACCACCGGTGGAAGAACGTGATTACGCGGGCGCTGGGGAACAAGCTCGAGGTGGACGTGGACGTGCAGACGCACGAGCTGTACACGGGGGACCTGTACCTGCTGTGTTCCGATGGATTGTGCGGAATGGTGGAGGACGAGGAGATCGCCTCGATCATGGCCGCGCACGCGGACTTGGAGGAGTGCATTCATGAGTTGATCCAGGCCGCCAACGCGGCGGGGGGACTGGACAATATCTCCTGCATCCTGCTGCGCGTCATGGGCGACCGCATGCCGCCGGAAGACGCGGATGATCCGGATAGGGACATATAGGGGAATTATGAATTATGAATTATGAGG
>CAZVAQ010000018.1:0-36697 GCA_964625145.1 uncultured Candidatus Sumerlaeota bacterium | reverse complement strand
CGGTACCCGGAACTGTTCTTACGCCCGGGCATGGATGCCCAGGCTCCGTTCGTTGCTCCCTTCCTTCACCGAGGAACGAGGAGCCAAATCTGGTTTTTCCGTTGAGGTTCCTCTGCGGGCGCCCCATACTCCCAATACGTTATGACCTGAAAGAGTGACAAAGTCGGCGCTGGCCCCAAAAATCGAGACCCCACTGCCGTGACCGCGACGCCTGATCATCACGACCATTACACGCCCGGCGAACGCCTGGCGCCGTTGGCGGGTGTCGAACGCTGCTTTTGCACCGAGATTACGCTGGGCGCCCGCCTGATCTTTCATAGCCTTCATGCGGGGGAGATGGCCCCGCGCCGTTCCGAGATCGAGCGTCAGTTCCGCCTGTGGGGTGGTGTGAGGCATCCACGCCTGCCGCTGTTGGTGGATGCGTGGTATCATGACGGCCACGTGGAGTGGGTCACCACCTCCGAGGACGGCGATCCGCTTGGGTCTCCAGAGGGAATGGGCCCCATCGGCCGCTCGCCCAGCTTTGGCGTCACCGTTTCCCCCGAGGAGGAAATCGGCTGGCAGACCCTCGATGCCCTTGCTGCGCTCCACGAGCAGGGGATCAGCCACCGCGCCCTGCGGCGCGAGGCCTACTGCGTCACGCGCAGCGGCATGGTCTTCTTGTGGGAGTGGGCGTTGTGCGCGCGCATGGCGCAGATCATCGCCGATCCGCCCGGCGGCATGCGCTTCGAGCTATCGACGAACCTGCTCGGCCGCGATGTGGCCGATTGGGGGTTGATGATGGCGGAGCTGGTCACCGGCAGCCAGTTCACCGATCATGGGCCAGTGGGTGAACCTCCAACCCTTGATCCGTCTCCGGATACCTTGGCCGCCGCCCAAGAGGCCGCGCGCCACCGTCTGCCCAAGGGGCCCTTCAGCGATTTCATCAACAAGGCCATCGATGGCCGCCGCGAGGCGCATCGCGGATTCCCCAACGCCACGGAGGCCCGCGCGGCGTTTCCATCGCTCTCAAAGGTCCTGGGAGTTCCGGCATGATCGAACCCGGCGATGGATGGCGCTTCCGCGAACAACTGTTGGACTTGCCGCTGCTGCAGGACCAGGTGGTGGAGCATGTCCTGACCGGTCACCAGGCCGTGCGGCGCGTCTTTGCCGATGAAGTTTGCCACGATGAGCGCGCCATGGAGGAGATCAAGGAGCAGATCGCGCATTGCGCCGCCGTCACGCACCCGGGCATCCAGCGCTTATACAAGGTGGAGACGATCAACAAGCGGCTCGCGGTGACCATGGAATATATCCAAGGGACATCGCTGAAGAACCTCACGCTCGCGCACAGTTTCAAGTCCCCCGCGCGTTGGGCCAGCCACGCGCGGCTGCTGGTGCGGTTGCTGCGTTCCATGGGCCGGGAGGGACTCGCCATCGATTGCGTGCGGCTGTCGAGTTTGGTCTTCGTCGGCGGCTCGCTTGGATTGACGGCGCATCGGCCCGTCTCCCCGCATCCGAAGGACACCGATGGCGTGGTGCTGAAGTCCCTGCGTCAGGTGCCCATCGGTGGTGTCTATGCTCGTGGGGAGGCTTCCCCACGCGCGACCGAGTGGAAGCAGCTCATGACGCTGCTGTACTTCATGGCATCGGGCCAGATCGACCGCGACATTTTCGCTGCCGAGGAGTTCTACTCCAGTCAGCAACACGCCCACAGCCGCCTCGGCATTGAACTGCCCATCGAGCAACTCCTGCTGCGCTTTGCCGACGAGACCAACCCAGAGACCGTCTGGCATTGGGACGATTTGTTGTCGGGCATCGAATTGCTGACACATCGGACGGACAAGGAAACGCACCGTCAACGGATCATGGCGCCGCCGCCTCCGACGTCGTCTTCCTCGCGGCAGAAGAGCTCCGAGACCGATGCATCCGTCGAGCAGGTGCGGTTCACGCTCGAGACGCCGGATCGCCCGCCGGTGCAGCCGGTCATCATTGCTCCCAAGGCACCGGCCACGCTGCAAGAGGTCGCCGAGGCGCAGACGCACGCGGCCGCCGCGATCATTCCGGAACCACCACCCGTCGAGGAGCTTACGCGCCGAACGCGCGACGAGGTCTTTACCCGCGACGAGATGCGCATGCCCGGACGCATGACCATCGACGACGACGCGGAGGAGGATCGCACTTACCTTTATCCCTCCAGTACCAGCGCTGAAGCGGTGAAGAAATCCGGCACGACCGCCGTGCGCCGCCGCAGTGCCATCTCCAAGCGCCACCTGGTGGTTATTGGCGGGGGAGTGCTGGGTGCCGCGCTGCTCGCTGCTGTTGTCTACGGCGTTGTCAACATCATCGGCTCCTCGGGCCGCGGGCCAAACCAACCCCCTGTTGCCGTCATTGCACCCGTGGATCGGCCGGTGCCGGCCTACGAACCCATCCAGCTCGACGGTGCAAAGTCCCACGATCCCGATGACGACCAACTCACCTACAACTGGTCGGTCGTCGGCCTCAACCGTGGGGACCAGTATCTCATCGAACCCAACAACTCACTCAATGCAGGAAAGCCCACCCTGCGCATCTATGCACCCGGCGAGTACACGGTGCAACTGCAGGTCTTTGATGCCGCCATGACCAGCGAACCCGCCACCACAACCGTCCGCATCACCGAACCACTCCTGCGCGCACGATGAAAGCTTCTGCTTCCTTTCCCCGGTTGTTGTCGCGCCGTCCGACTCTGATGTGCCGGCGCGGCAGCGCCATTCTGGCCGTGCTGCTCGGGGTGTTGCTCATGGGATTGCTGGTCGTCATGTACATGCGCGGCGGCGGTGGCATGTTTGGACTTCCGCCCGGCGTGAGCCCGTTCCAACGCATGGAGCAAACGCGCAATTCAGTTTGCGAGATCAACCGCAAGACTCTCGCGACAGAAATCATCACGAACGACCTCAACCCGCGCCGCGGCGTCGATCCCGCGCGCTTGCAGCAGATCTTCGCCTCAAGACGCACCTGCCCTGGCGAGGGGAAATGCTACTACGCCGACGACGAGATCTATTGCACGCAACACACCCCCACCCCACGTTTCCGCGACATGTTGTATGGGGGTTAGGGAAAGTCTGGTAGTGTTGCATTCGAGATACCAGAGCATTCCTTCAACAAGTCAAGGTTCACAGCTTCCCAGTTCACGCCAAGGACACACGCCGCTCCAGGTAGCGTCCTTGCGGGGTGGCATCGTCTTCGCCAGTTGCCAACTTGCCGCCGAGGTAAACCGCCTCGATGCGGCCGACGCATTCGCGGCCTGCGTAGGGATCGTGGTAATCGATACCGTTTCCTGCACGCGCCAGCGTGGTTTCCTCGGCCGTATTGCACACAACAATGTCCGCGTCGCTGCCGATTTGCAGGCAACCCTTGCGCGGATACAAGCCGGCCATCTTTGCCGGATCCGCGGCGGCGACCACGCTTAGCGTCTCCAAGCTCAACAGGAACTTTGAGACACCCTCGCCCAACAACAACGGCAGCAAATGCCCCAATCCTGCCGCTCCGCCCGGCGCTTCCACGGCATTGCCCTGCGCCGCAGTCACTTCCTCCTGCGTGCAGGGATGATGGCCGGAAGTCACCACACCCAACAAGCCATCCTCCAGCGCGTTCCAGAGCGAGCGCTGCTCTTCCTCGCCGCGCAAAGGCGGCCAAGTCAGGGGCAGCACGCCTGCAGGCTGCGCATCCAGGCATCCCGTTCCAAGTGCCAAATGCGCGATGCTGACCGCCGCGTGCAGCGGAACCGCATTCTCGCGCAACATCTGCAATGACCGCAGTGCCCGCCGGCAACTCACGCCCATCAGCAGCACGGTGGCCTGCGCGCCTTCCATCAGCATTCCCAACCGTTGGATCGCGCCGGCTTCCACATGCGCGGGCAGGATTGCTTCGTAATGCTTGGCGCCCTTCATTCCCGCGACGGCCAGGTCACGGCGGAAGAAGCTCTCCAACACCGGATCGCTCGGCCGTGTGATGACCAAGGAATCGCGCGGCATTTCGCGCATCGCCACCGTCAGCAACAGATTGCCGGGAAACCCCGAGCTCATCCCCTCGTTGGCAATCCACACACTCGGCACGCCTGCAGCGGTCGCCTGGCGCAGGCTTCCGCGTCGCGCCTCCGACCAATCCGACAACAGGTAATGGTAGGAAAAGTCCGTCCGTGCCGTGGCCGCGTGCACTTCGCGCAACTCGGCCAACTCATCCGCCAACGGCCGATCCGTCGCGAAGCTTACCGGCATCACGATCGTGGTCACACCACCCTGGAGGGCATCGCACGTCAGCGACTCCATGGGCTGCGGGCTCTCGGGCCAGCAGTCATTCTCGCGGCTTGTGGACACGCCGATGTCCACCAATCCCGGCAGCAGCGTGCGGCCGTGCGCATCGACCGTCTCCGCCGCTTCGATCCCATCCAATTCGCCAATGGCGGCGATGCGGCCGTTCTTAACGGCCAAGTCCGCCAGAACCTCCGTCCCGTCACTGACAATGGTTGCGCCCTTGAAGACGATATCCATGACGCGCCTTTCGGGTTAGGTGGTCATTCAGCCTTCGACGGCTTCAGTCTGCAGGGCAAAGCTGCCCATGCGGCGGAATTTCTCGAATCGACGATCCAACATCTCGTCGGTCTTCAGAGCCTTCAGTTCCATCAAATGCCGCTCCATGGATTCCGCGGCATTGGCGATCGTCTCCTCCGGATGCCGATGGGCACCGCCGAGGGGTTCCGGCACGATCTCATCGATCACCCCAAGGCTCAACAGATCCGCCGCCGTCAGCCGCAGCGCCTCGGCCGCCTTGGGCGCGTGGGAACCATCCTTCCACAGGATCGCCGCGCAACCCTCCGGCGAGATCACGCAATACCAGGCGTTTTCCATCATCAGGACCCGGTCGGCAATGCCGACCCCCAGTGCGCCGCCGCTGGCGCCTTCGCCGATGACGATCATCACGATCGGCACCTTCAGGCCGGCCATCTCCTGGATGTTGCGGGCGATGGCTTCGGCCTGGCCGCGCTCCTCAGCGCCAAGGCCGGGGAAAGCTCCCGGTGTGTCCACAAAGATCAGGATCGGCATGCCGTACTTGTCCGCCAACCGCATCACTCGCAGAGCCTTGCGGTAGCCTTCCGGGTGCATCATGCCGAAATTGCGACGGACGTTTTCCTTGGTGTCCTTCCCCTTCTGCTGGCCGATCACGACGACCGGCTCGCCGCCGAAACGCGCGAACCCGGTCACCACGGCCTTGTCATCGCCGAACGCCCGATCGCCGTGCAGCTCCATGAACTCGGTCGTCATGGCGTTGATGTAATCCAGCGCCCGCGGCCGGTCCTTGTGGCGGGCAAAGAGGACGCGCTCCCAGGCGCTGAGGTTGGCGTAAACCTCCCGGCGCACCTCGTCCAGCCGGTTCCGGGCCTCCGTCACGCGCTGCTCCGCACCTTCCTCCCCCTGCTCAAGCGCCTTCTCCGCCGCGGCAAGCGCCGACTCCGCTTCCTCGATTGGTTTTTCAAAGTCAAACGCCATGGATGCCGACCGCCTTGTCATTCTTGGGGGCAGTTATCCCTCTGAAAGAGCTCGGGCCAAGCTCTTTTGTGGGCTGCGCTTCGCCTCGCCAAGCCCCCAACCGTGGGATTTTCCTCGCCTCGACTCCGTCCCAAGCCCAACCACCTACCCGAGACTTCCTGCCCGGGCACCCGCCTCCATGACTCCCCCCAAACCCGACCCCACCGATTCCAAGTACCTCGGCCCCTCCCTGGTTCGCCTGGGCGTCACCATCGGCGATCCCGGCGGCATCGGTCCGGAGGTCGCCCTGAAAGCCATCGCATCCGCAGCGGCCACCCACCATACGCCCATCCCCGAGCGCGACACCCTGGATGTGCAGTACACCCTGATCGGCCCCCGCAGGCTCTGGCAATATCATGTCGACCTGCTGGCCCAATCCCATCCCCGGGATGCGGCATTCTATCGGGACCTGCTCGATGCTCTTCCCATCATCGATACTCCAGATCCGGGTAGCGGCTCGCCCCCTGAGATTGGCGCCACGGGACCCCGGCACGGTGTCGTCGCCCTCGGGGCCATTGGCAGCGCCGTGGAAGCGGCCCTGAATGATCGCATCGACGCCATCGTCACGGCACCCGTCAGCAAGGACGGCCTGGCGGCCGGCGGCAGCCAACATCCCGGCCACACGGAGATCCTGTGCGAGCTGACTGGCTCGAAGGACAGCACCATGCTGCTCGCCGGTGGTGGACTCCGCGTTGCGCTGGTCACGATTCACGTCGCGCTGAGCCAGGTTCCGGACCTGCTCACGAAGGAACTCGTCATCCGCAAGGCCACGCACCTGCGAGAGCATCTGCTCCTGCTCGGAATTGAAGACCCGCGCATCACTGTGTGCGGCCTGAATCCCCACGCTGGTGAGAATGGATTGTTTGGCCGCGAGGAGATCGAGATCATTGCTCCCGCCGTCGAGGAAATGCGGGCCCGCGGCTGGACGATGGAAGGCCCGCTCCCTGCCGATACGGTCTTTGTCAACATGCTCGATTCCCGCGCCGACGGCATATTGGCCATGTACCATGATCAAGGACTGATTCCCGTGAAGACGCTGGCCTTCGAATCCGCCGTCAACATCACCCTCGGCCTGCCCATCGTGCGAACCTCGCCGGATCATGGCACTGCGTTCGGCATCGCGGGGCGCGGTATTGCCAGCCACGCGAGCATGGAATCGGCCCTGCGCCAGGCTGAAGACATCGTCCGCCGCAGGCGCGCCGCGCGGGGTGTTCGATGAGCAACACGGAGTTTCAGTTTCCCCCCATGGGCCAGCTCCTGCGCGAGCTGGGCATTCGCCCCGTCAAGGGCCGCAGCCAACACTTCCTCCGTCATCAACAAACCTCCGCAGCCATCGCCGAGCTTTGCGAACTGGACGCACAGACCGAAGTGCTGGAAATCGGCGCAGGCCTGGGCAATCTCACCACGGAGCTGGCGCGCCGCGCCGGTCGCGTCGTCGCCGTTGAAGCAGACTTGACGTTCGCGGATTGGCACTCTGCGCTTTGTGGTGCCTTCCCCAATCTCGACCTGCGCTATGGCGACTTCCTGAAGCTGCCCATCGATGATCTGATCGATCAGGATTGGCGCGGTCCGCGCGTCGCCACGGGCAACCTGCCCTATGCCATCACCGCGCCGATCCTGTTCGCCCTGATTGGCCGCCCCGAATTGTGGAAGCGCATTGTGCTCATGGTGCAGTTGGAGGTGGCCGAGCGCCTCGTCGCCGGCACCGCGACGCGCAACTCCGGCGCGCTCACCTACAAGGTCGCGTTGGAATATAATTCCCGCATCGTTATGCACATTCCCCCTGGTGAGTTCATTCCCCCGCCCAAGGTGCAATCCGCTGTCGTCGTACTGGAGCCACTGGCAAAGCCGTACATCGCGGACGCTCAGCACCGCATCCGTCTGCACCGCGTCATCTCCGGCGTGTTCCAGCACCGGCGTCGCACGCTGGCCAATGCAATCGCGCTCGGGGGCATCGGCCTTTCCCGTGAACGTGCGGAGGAGGCACTCAATACCTGCGGCATCGATCCCAAGCGTCGGCCCGAAACGTTGACGCTGGACGACCTGCTCAGCCTTGAAGCCGCGATATCTCAACTTGCCCAGCCGACCGTCAGTTGACTGGATGTCCGCCAGAATTCGACTCTTCAGGAGGCAAGACATGTCCACCCGCCAGTTTGCCATCTCCCTCCTGTTGGCCATGGCTTGTGGCCTTCAAGTTTCTGCCCATGCCGACGAGGAGGCATCGTCCACTCCCGCCATTGAGAAGGCGTCAGCACCCACCAGCGAGACGAATACCCAGTCCTCCACCACCTTTGGCCCAGTCCGGCCGAACGAAGTTCCGGATACAAAACGGCCCCTTGTGTCACGCTTTGACGAGCGCGAAGCCGTGCACGACTCCATCGTCCGGCTTGTGAAAATCCGCCCCACGCAGGCACGTCAGGACCCCGAGAAGTTCTGGCCCGAGTATGAGATTGCCGGCCGGCCCGAGACGTTGGAAACGATCATCAGTCTCTCCGTGGAGGAGATGCCAATGTCCCAGGTTCTCGTTCTCCTGGCTGAGAAGGCAGTGACACGGTTCGAGGTGCAACCCGGCACGGAGAAGCGCCTTATCACGGTAGATATTCAGGAGCAGCCATTTCCCGCCGCGCTGAAGGAGATCAGCAAGGCGGCGGACGTGGTACCGATCTATGACCGATTTGTGGACTCCTATGTCCTCGCAAACCTGCAACCGCTCCAGCCCGTGACCGAGGTGGAAGACTTTGCAATCCCCCTGCGGCATTCGGATCCCGAAGCGTTCATGAAGATGGCGCGCCAACTTGGCTTTGATCCCGGAGAGGGCGACTTCACCGTAAACGATGAGAAGAACGGATTTCTCTACACAGGCAAGGTCGAAGCCGTCCGCGAATTCCGCTCGCTCGTGCGCAACCTCGACCGCAGGCCGGCACCGGAGGGCTCACGATTCACCCACGAGGTGATCGAGCTGAAGCACCAGCCGCCCCGTGCCATCATATTGGAACTCTGGCGCACTTTCCCCGGTAACTTCGGGATGGCGGAAAACAAGCTGGCCATTATTACCACACCGGAATCACTCGATGCCATCCGCCAGCGGGTGGCCGAATACGATCAGCCTGCAGAGCAGCCGTGATATGGCTCGACGGGCCTCCTCAATGGAGGCCCGCAACGCCGCTCCGCAACACCGGTGACAATCGCGAGATGCGCCACGTGTCGGTCTCCGTCAGTGGCACGATCGCCGGCTTGCCGAGGAAGATGCCATCGACATAGAACCGGTTGGCTTCCCCGGTTCCGGTCGCGTGACCACCCTTTGCGAACAGGGTGACATGATTGCCGGTTGCTATCACTTCCTGTTCGTACAGCACCCACAGATCCTCACCATGTCCTTCCAGCTTGGTGTACTGCACGTTGGCGCCTTCCGGGTCTGTTCCGCCGGTCGCGTCAAGGCCGAACTCCATCCATGCATCCGGGGCGGAGTCCACTCGCCGCATCCATGCGCGGATGACGTAACCTTCGCCGGGAACGACTTCGACTCGTTGCCATATCCCTCCACTGAAGGGGGCGGTCGACGACCATGACTGTGCGTAAAGGCCGTCGATGCGCTCATCTTCCTCGCGGGCAAACGTCACCGCGCCCGACCAATCTGTAGTCCAGCTTGTCCAACCTGTCCCCACGGCGGGGGAGGGAATGGTGCCCGTGAAGCCCTGCTCGAAACTGCCGTTGAACGCCAGGTTCGTACCGGGCGGCGCAGTCGCCGCCGCGCGACCAAGGTCGATATAGGCTTGGAATGTTGGCTTGCGGTTGAAGTTTTCATCCACAACGCCCCACTTGTCCACCGGACCGAAGTCCTGGTAGTTGAACCAGATGAAACGATCCACATAGGGACCTTTGGCGGGGTTCTCGTAGTCGACCAACTTGTCCAGCAGCAGGAACGCATCCGTCATGTGGATCGCTTGCGAATTCTGTCCCACCGCCGAGCTGCTCCATCCCAGCTCGGTGATCCAGACGGGAGTATCCTCCTCGCCGAAGTCATTCATCACCGCCTTGACCCGTTCGTTCATCACGTTCGCAAGGCCGGGGATGGGAGACGTGAATATCTCCGGATAGGGATGCACGGCCATCACATCCCACGGATAGCGCCCGTTGGCCGTGCGATAGTCGATGATCGGTTGCGATTGATACACGTCGCGCAGGTAATTCTGCGTGTACTCGAATCCCTTGGGCGAAACGCCGCCAAAGACCACCACGGCAGTGGGGTCGATGGCCTTGATGGTGTCGAACGCCTGGATGATCAGGCGGGCGTAGTACACCGGCTCGATGCGCCAATCCGGGCCGCCCACGTTGCTGACGTCCAGGTCCTGCTCGTTCCAAATCTCCCAATGCTTGATGGGATTCGTGCGATTGTGGAAATGGCTCACCAATTCCGCGCATCGCGCCGCGAATGCATCGCGGAACGTCTGCGACTCCCACTCCGCGGAAATTGCCACCGGCACGGCGGAATAATCGATCAGTCCCAAAACCTCGATCCCGCGCGATGCCGCACGGTCCACCAACTCATCGTAGGCCGCAAAGTTGATCGAGCCATTGGCCTCGGTCACAAACTCAACGCGGGTCATCTCCACGCCGAGCTCCGCAGCATCGTTCGCCACGTACTCAGTAAGCAGATTCCCCGTCCAAGGGTAATAGTAGGGTAACGATATGCCCTTGAAACCCGGACGCGTCAGCTTGTTCGTCACCGGAGTCGGCGTCGGCAGGTTGGCTGTCGGGTATTGCTCCACCCGCACATAATCCAGATACGTCTGATAGCTGGGCGAGCCACTTGCTGCGATGCCGCCACGCGCAAACAATGTAATCTGAGGGCCCGTGGCAGTCACCACCGCTTCATACTCCGCCCAATGGTTGTGCCGCACGGCCTTCAGGTCCGTGTATTGCACCGTTGGCGCATCGCCGATCGTTCCACCGGTGAGGTCGTAACCGAACGCGATTTGCGTGGCCGTGCCCGACAGCCAGCGCTTCATCTTCGCGGTGATGCGGTAATGCGCACCGGGAGTCACGTCGATGACCTGATACACGCCGCCGTCGTGCCGCTGCCCCGTCGGGCTGTCCCAATATTGAGAGGATGCTCCCTCGTAGCGATTGTTCACAGCGCGGCCCCAGCGAATGGCACCCGATGCGGCGGTCTTCCAAGTCGTCCAACCATCGGCAACAATGTTCGTCCCGCTGCCGGAAAACGTCTCGAAGTTGCCGTTCGTCACGCCGGAGTAGGGGATCGGCGTTGGCGTCGGCGTCGGCGTTGGCAGGGGCGTCCCGGAGGGAGTGGGCTCCGGAGTCGCCGTCGGTTCCGGTGTGGGAGTTGGTGTGGGTGTGGGTGGTGTGGCCTCGCTCGTATACGCGTCGACCTCGAAGACAATCGGCGCGATCATCGTCTGCGCTGTGCTGTTGGCAAAGTTGTTCACTCCAAACGCAGCGGTGGAAAACAAGTCCAACCGCATGGCCGTGACGCTGTTCCACAGCGCCGCGTCACCTTCGCGATAGGTACGCGTGCCCGTTGCCTCGATGGTGCCCGGATTCGGAGTGCCAAAGATCGCCGGCTTGATTTCCTCCTTCACCAATTGCCAGGTGGAATTTGCCGATGGTGATGGATCGGTCGTCACATACAAGTCCGCGTTATGCCACACGCGCCCGTCCTTGCCAGCGTTTCCGCTGTATATCCGCACTTCGTCGAGGTTCACCGGCTGCCCGCCGTCCAGGATCCAAAAGCCCGACCACGACGGTTGATCCGTATGGTCCTGCTCGAATCCATCCGGCGGATAGTCGCGCAACAAGCCGGCGATGCCCGCCATACCCACGCCATCGGTGAATGCGGCCTCCATGTCGGCGGGGTTGGTGACGATCGGGTGAAAGCCACCGCGCAGTCGCGTCGCAATCACGCCCTGCAGGTCATCCGCATTGTCCGGTGCGGGATTCAACTGTCCCGCCAGGGCGACAGTCTGCCCCTCAACGATGATCTCGCCAACCGGTGGCGGCGGTGTAGGAGTTGGCTCTGGTGTTGCCGTCGGTTCCGGAGTCGGTGTCGGCGTGGGCGCGCCTTCCTCCAGATAGATCTCAAGCTCCTGCACGCGCGCCCGCGCCTGGGAACCGGTCACACGCCCGGAGCCGTTGATGAACAAGCGGACATAGCGAGCAAGGTGCGGCTCATCGTACTTGAGCGCCGTCGACGCCGGTCCGTTCTGTCCCGGCTCGCTTGTGCGCACCACCGTGTTGGTCGTCCACGGACCCGTTGGGCTGGTGTTGCTCGTCTCGATCAGGAATGCCAGCGTGTTGCGGTCGGCCGACAACCCGCCGCTGCTGGCATGTCGCACGACATAGCCGGAGATCGGCCGCATCTCCCCAAGGTCCGCCACCAACCAATGCGTGAACGTCTGCCCCGCCGTTCCGCCACTCTCCCAGCGGGTAGACGTCGAGCCGTCAAACGCATTGGCCGGCTCGAATCCCGTGCCATTGAACGAAGAAGCGGTAGCGGCGATGCCTTCGGTGATCTTTGTCCCCGTCGGCGTGGCGATTGTCAGGGCGTTGCCGCCATATTGAGGCCATGTGAATCCCAGCGCAGCGCTGGCCTCCACGTCCGCAAGGATCTGCGCCTTGTTCGGTGCGGCGTTGATGGTGTGCCCGTCGCAATTGCACCAACGGTACATGTTCACGCAGCGATAGATCGGCATGCCAAACTGCGCGGCCGCCTGGTTCCAATCGTTCACTGATGTGTAAACCGCCTGCAGCCATCCAGTCTGATACGCCGGCATGCCCGGCTCGGGCCAATCGATGCCGCTCCAATACGTGCGCCCGTTCGATTCTGTCGCATACAAGGGCAAATGCCACAGCTCGCGCGGAATGCCCCACTGGATCCAATCGCGGTGCACGCCCCAACTGAACTCCAGCGGCAACCCGCCCGCCGTGATGCGTTGTCCAAAGGACACCGATGACACGTCGTACGTGCGCGAGTTGATATGTAGCGTGATCCCGTCGGGCATCACCGCGTCGGGGCCGCTGGTGATGGCGCGCATCATCTTCCACTGATAGTCCACCCAGTTGTCCGGCTGCACTTCGCCGGGGAAGCTGTACGGTCCCGCCCACGGCGCGATGCTCTGCACCAACACCTTGTGATCCGGCCGCACCGCCTTGATGGCATTGTACGCCAGCTTGAACGCCTCGGCGTAATCCTCCGGCGTGATGGCTTCCGGCACTCCATTGCGCCGCGGCCATTCCACGCCGAGGTTCGTCTCGTTGGCGATCAGCCAGATGTCGCACCCGCTGGAGTTCGCCACGAAGTTCGCGCAGCGCTGCGCGAAGTCCGCGTAGTGCTCCTTCAACGGCAACGTCCCATCCGGGTTGTATCCGTTGTTCAGACGCGCGATGATCGTCGAACCGGCCGGTGCTTGATAGGTCTTCCCCGACATGTTCGTCGGGTCGTGCCCCAGCGCCTCCGTTGCCGTGATCCAGGCGGTCCCCCCCGGCCCACGGGAAATCCACTCGTTCACCGAAGGGAAGTCATCATCGTGGATCCCGATCAGGTGCGGCGTCTCCTGGGATATGGCGATGGATGAGCTCATCAGGGTGCCAAGCAGGAACATCCCTGCGGCAAGGGCTGAAAACTTCATGGAAACGCTGCCTTTGGATGGTTTCAAAACACGGCCTTGACGTCGGATCGCCTGGGGGGCGCCATGGGGTTGGAGCGGCGGCAGTTCCCCCTCAAACGGCTGTGAGCCTGTCCGATTTTCTGCGAACTTGACGGAAACCCTTTCCCGCCTCAACGATAAGTTTGAATCCGGATCTCCCATGTCCTCAAACCGCACCGCACCTTCGCGCCGCCGCTTCGAATATACCCGCCCCGACGGGGATTGGGTCACCCAGATCGTAGAACTTCCCGACGAACACATCCAGATGGTGTGCGTCCTGTTCGAGGCTTACGACAACCTCGCCCTGGTCCGTACCCCCCAAGCCGGCGTCGGCCGGGTCTACGTCTATTGCTGGGAAGGGCGGCTGCCCCTCGTCCAGAAGGTCCTGCGCGACATGATGGCCGAGTTCCCGCTCCACATCGGCGAGGTCCACCCGGGCATGCTTGGCAGCGAGTCCCTCTGGGATTCTGCCAACCCCAAACGCTCTCAGAACGATTGACGCCCTCCGTGGCTCCGGGTCACCTGCCTCGTGTGCTCTGGCAAGACCATTCCCCGCCGCCGCTGCTTTCACTTCCGGCAAACCGACCACGCATGCCTGTGACTACCAAGACCAGATGCCGCGTTTCGATCCCCGCTTCCACTTCCAACTTCGGTCCCGGATTTGACTTTCTCGGCTGCGCCTTTGAGCTGCGGAACGAGTTCGCCGTTGAAGTTGCACCCGAGGATAGTGCCCCCAATAGCATTGAATTCAACGGTCCGCAGGCCGCCGGACTTCGACCGTCTCCGGACAATCTCTTCTTCGGCTGTGCCCGCCGGGTCTATGACCGCATCGGGGAACCGATGCCGCCGCTCAAGGTCCTGACCCACGTCGAGGTCCCCAACGCCCGCGGACTGGGCAGCTCCGCCACCGCAACCGTCGCGGGACTTGTCGCGGCCAATCATCTGGCTGGCGATCCGCTGAGTCAGGACGATATCCTCGACTTGGCCTGCGATATCGAAGGTCACCCGGACAACGTTGCCCCCGCGCTGCTTGGCGGTCTTATCGGTGGTGTCATGACCGAGTCCGGCCGGGTCCTCTACCGGCGCTGGATGCCCCACCCGGCTGTGGGGTTCGTGCTGGTTTCGCCGGACTATGAAGTGCCCACCCGCCAGGCCCGCGCGGCACTCCCGAAACAGATCCCCATGGCTGACGCTATTGCCAATGCCTCGCGCCTGCCCCTTCTGGTCATGGCGCTGATCGATGGCGATCTGTCCGACCTGCGCGAACTGACCCGCGACCGGTGGCACGAACCCTATCGAGCCCACCTGTTCCGTTCGCTGGATCCGATGCGCGAGGCCGCCTTTGAGGCGGGTGCTGCTGCCGTCACGGTCAGTGGGGCTGGACCCACCATGTTGGCCATCACCCACATCAACAAGCGGCAACAGGTCGCCGATGCATGGCGGGCAGCGCTCTTGACTTGTGGCCTGGGAGGCACCGTGCGCGTGTTGGAAGTGGATCGCGAGGGGGCGATGATCCTGCCGGATTAGTTCATGGACGGTACAGTTCGTCAACCGGGCGCCGTCCTTGCGTTAGTTCGGCTTGATCTCCAACCATGAGCACTCCGAAAGGGAGACGGGATGACCAAGGCAGCCACATCTCCTCAGCCAGCCAAACCCCGCCCGGCGCCTTCCGCTGCCGATGGCAAAGCCCTTGCCTCGCACCCTGCGGTGGATCTCTCGCGCGACGTCTATCGCGCGCTCTACCGCAACATGGTCCTCTCCCGCCGGCTTGATGACGCCGAGATCACGCTCCGCAAGCGCAACCAGGCATACTTCCAGATCAGCGGCGCCGGCCATGAAGCCATCAACACGGCATTGGGCTACTGCCTGAAGGCCGGGCACGATTGGTTCTACACCTATTACCGCGACCGCGCCCTCGCCTTGCAGCTCGGTGTGTCGCCAGTGTCCATGCTGCATCAAGCCTGTGCCACCATCCACGACACGGCGTCCGCCGCGCGCCAGATGCCGGTGCATTTCAGCGACGTCTCGCTCAATATCGTCTCACCTTCCAGCAACGTCGGCACGCAAGGCAACCAGGCCGCCGGCATCGCCGAGGCCATCTCCGTCATCCAGCGCAACGGCTTGGACCTGCCTGTTGCCGGTGACGAGATCGTGCACGTCAGCATCGGCGATGGCGCCAGTGCCGAAGGCGAGTTCTGGGAGTCCATCAACTTTGCCAGCATCAAGAAGCTTCCGCTCCTGACCATCGTGGAGCACAATGGATGGGCCATCAGTGTCCCCGCCGAGGAGAACTCCCCGGGAGGCAACATCGCCCAGGCCGTGTCAGGCTTCAAGAATCTCGAAGTCCACACCGTCGACGGATCCGACCTCAACGCCTGCATTGCCCTGCTGCAGGATGTCGTGCCGCGCATGCGTCGCCGCGAGATCGGCCCTGTCCTGATTCAGGCGATGGTCACGCGCCCCTACTCGCATTCTCTCTCTGACAACCACGCCGATTACCGCAGCGATGAAGACCTGCGCGTCGAGGCCGAGCGCGATTGCATTCCGTCCACCGCCCGCTGGTTGGTGGAGAATGGCATTCTCGACCAGAATGAAATCGAGGCCATCGCCGCCGAGGTCGATGCAGAGGTGCGCGCCGCCATGGACGCCGCCCTCGCCGCGCCCAAGCCCGATCCGGAGACGGCCACGCATCACCTTTACTCACCGGACAATCCGCCGTCCCTGGCCATCTACGACCGCGAGGACACCGCCGAGACAGCCGGTGACCCGCTCTCCATGGGGCAGGCCATCAATCGCACGCTGCACGACGAAATGGCGCGCGATCCGCGCGTGGTCGTCTTCGGCGAGGACGTGGCCGACTGCACGGATGAGCGCTACGTGGAAGCCGTCCGCGGCAAGGGCGGTGTCTTCAAGATCACCCATGGATTGCAGAAGCGATTCGGCAACGCGCGCTGCTGGAACTCCATGCTGGCAGAGGCCAACATCGTCGGCCGGGCGCAGGGGCTTGCCGTGCGCGGTCTGCGCCCCGTGGTGGAGATCCAATTCTTCGATTACATCTGGCCGGCGATGGCGCAGCTCCGCAATGAGCTCGCCACCATGCGATACCGTTCCGGTGGAGCATGGCAGGTTCCCGTTGTCGTGCGCGCGCCCATTGGCGGTTACCTGCGCGGCGGTGCCATCTACCACAGCCAGACCGGCGAGAACATCTTCGTCCAATGCCCCGGCCTGCGCATCGCCTATCCTTCCAACGCGCGCGACGCGGCCGGCTTGCTGCGGACTGCCATCCGCTGCGACGATCCGGTCCTGTTCCTCGAGCACAAGCATCTCTACTACCAGGGCTACAATCGCCATCCGTATCCCGGCGCGGACTTCACGATTCCGTTTGGGAAGGCGGCCGTGCGGCGCGAAGGAGCCGACGTCACCATCGTCACCTGGGGCGCGCTCGTGCAGAAGTCCCTCGAAGCGGCCGAGCGCCTCTCGCGCGAAGAGGCCCGCGAAGCCGAGGTCATCGACATACGCACCCTCAACCCGCTCGACTCCCAGACCATCTTCGACAGCGTGCGCAAGACGCACCGCCTGGTCGTCGTCGCGGAGGAAGCGCGCACCGGCGGGTTCGGAGCCGAGATCGCCGCGCTTGTGGCCGAGCAATGCTTCGAGTGGCTCGACGCACCGGTCCACCGCGTCGGTGCCCTCGATTGCTGGGTTGCCTACTCACCCGTGTTGGAAGAAGTCATCCTCCCACAGACCGAAGGCGTCTTTCAAGCGATGCTCGACGCCGTGCGGTACTGACCGTCACGAACCATGACACCTACCAGCCTCGAAAGCATCCTCATCGACATCCCGATGCCCCAGATGGGGGAGAGCATCACCGAGGCCACCATCGTGAAGTGGCACAAGTCCGTCGGTGATTCCGTTCGCGTCGATGAAACCGTCCTCGAAATTTCCACCGCAAAGGTGGAGGCGGAGATCCCCTCGCCCTGCGACGGCATCATCGTTCAGATTCTGTACAACGTCGACGACACGGTCGATGTGGACACGATCATTGCCCGCATCGCCCCCCCGGGTACGCCGCAGGAACTAATCGAGAAGCATACCTCCACCCCGGGCCAACCGAAGGCCCGCAAGGTCGAGGAACCGGAGGTGCCCGCCCGCGAACCATTTGAGCGCGAGCAATCCGACGCTGACCGCCAGCGCAGTCGCGAACAGGAAGTGGAGATCGAGCGCGAGCGTCTCCTGCGCCGCCGCAGCACTCCCCTTGTGCGCAGCATGCTTCGCGAGCTGGGCATTGATGCCTCGCTCATCACGGGCACGGGCAGCCACGGCCGCATTACAAAGGACGATGTCCTGCGTTTCCTGGAACAGCCGCGCGATGAGAAGACCGTTGGTGTCGAAACAATCCCCGACTCGTCGCAGGCGCCTCCGCCGGTCCTGAAGCCACCACGCAAGGACGACCCGCTGGGCTTGCCCGTCGGCGGAGCGCTGACTCTGGAAGGGCAACGCGTCGAGTTCGGCCCCGGCCTTGGCGACCTCGTCGAGCCCATGACCACCATGCGCCGGGCCATCGGCCGGCACATGATCTACAGCCTGCAGACTAGTCCGCACGCCTACACGGTCTTCGAGGCGGACATGACCAACGTGGTGAAGTTGCGCCAGCGCCTGAAGGATGACTTCGAAGCCACCTACAAGGCCAAGCTCACGCCGCTTGCGTTCCTCACGCGCGCCGTCGTCGAGGCACTCATCCAATACCCCATCCTCAACAGCTCCGTCGACGACAAGAACAACATCCTCTATCACCGCCAGATCAACATCGGCATCGCCGTCGCCGTGAAGGAAGGTCTGATCGTCCCGGTCATTCGCAACTGCGAGTTGAAGACGATCCCCGAGATCGCCATCGCCATCAGCGACCTGGCCACGCGCGCGCGCAACCGCCAGCTCAAGCCCCACGAAGTCGAGGGCGGCACCTTTACCATCAGCAGCCCCGGCGCCAAGGGCTCCCTCATGGGCATGCCCATCATCAGCCAGCCGCAGATCGCCCTGATCCACATGGGCGGCATCCAGAAGCGCGTCGTCGCCATCGAGGACGCGGACGGCAACGACATCATCGCCATCCGCCACAAGGTCATCATGACGTTGGCGCTCGATCATCGCGTGATCGACGGATGGGTTTGCGACTCCTTCATGGCCAGCATTCGCGACCGGCTGGAAAGCGGACAGTTTGATGTGATGGACGATGGATCGTGATGGGTGAACGGGTGGACATGGTGGACGTGGTTGACCAAAGTGGGGAGAGGGATGCTGGGGTGGTGTTTCTTGGCGAGGCAGTCGCTTCAATCTTTCAACCTTCCATCCTGCCCTTGCCCACCGCACGCGCGGTGGGTTTTTCTTTCCACTGCTTCACGAATTTCACCGGAAGTTGATCCCCATGCACAAGATTGTCCTTCTTCGCCACGGCCAGAGCGCCTGGAATCTCGAGAACCGCTTCACCGGTTGGACCGACGTTGACCTCACCAAGCAGGGTGAGGAGGAAGCCCGCGCCGCCGGGCGCCTCCTCAAGCAGGAGGGCTTCGAGTTCGACATCGTCTACACCTCCGTCCTCAAGCGCGCCATCCGCACCATGTGGCTGGCCATGGAGGAAATGGACCAGGTGTGGCTCCCCGTCGTGCGCAACTGGCGGCTGAACGAACGCCACTATGGCGCCCTGCAAGGACTCGACAAGGCCGAGACCGCCGCCAAGCACGGTGAGGAACAGGTCAAGATTTGGCGCCGCTCCTACGACATTCCGCCTCCGTCCCTGGACGAGTCGGATCCCCGGTACCCTGGCCGCGATCGCCGCTACGCAGGCCTTGCCAAGAGCGACCTTCCGCTCACGGAAAGCCTCAAGGACACCGTCGCCCGCTTCGTTCCCTACTGGGAGAACACCATAGCCGCGGACGTGCGCGCGGGGAAGAACGTCCTCATCGTCGCCCACGGCAACAGCCTGCGCGCGCTGGTGAAGTACCTCGACAACATGAGCGAGAAGGACATCCTCGAGCTCAACATCCCCACCGGCATTCCGCTCCTGTACGAACTCGACGCGAACCTGAAGCCGATTCGCAGCACCTACCTCGGTGATCCGGAAGCCGCCGCCAAGGCCGCCGCCGCCGTCGCCGCCCAAGGCAAGGCGAAGTAACCGCGGTTCGCATCAACGCCACCACCAATTCAAGGGGCCACCAAGGGCAGTCAATCCGCCCCCGGCCCCTTGATTTTTTTCCCCTTAACCCCCAAGTCGCAACAACAAGGAAAGGGGAACGAGGAACGAACGTCTTGATCCGCTTTGACCTGAACATCCTCACGCTCCAGGACCTCCCGGACTTTTCAACCGCCCCGCGCGCCGAGGGACTCGAGCTCTACCAAGCCATTCGCGAAGCGGGCTATGAAGGTATTCAAGGCGGCGATCCGGCATTGTGCAGCAAGACTGGACTTCACTCCACCGCCACCGGCCGCGTCGATCGTGTTGGCGAGGCGCACGACCTCGCGCTGCGCACACGCGATGCGGGGCACGAGTTGATCACGCTCCACGTCGGCAACGGTTTCGAATCCGATGAAGAGATGGTCGCATTGGCGCGGGACATTGTCGAAGCATCTGAACGCACCGGCTTTCCCATGTACATCGAGACGCACCGCGCCACCATCACACAGGACATGGCGCGCACGCTCAGGTTGATCGAGCGCGTTCCCGGCATCCGCATCAACGGCGACTTCTCGCATTGGTACACGGGACAGGAGATGACCTACGGCGGCGTGGAACCAAAGCTCGACCGCTTGGAGCCTGTCTTCCAACGCGTGCGCTTCATCCATGGCCGCATCGGCAACAGCGGATCCATGCAGGTCGATGTCGGCGATGGCAGCAGCGTAGGCAGGCCCTTCGTCGATCACTTCCGCGCCTTCTGGACGCGCAGTTTCCGCGGCTTTCTGCAGCATGCCGCACCGGGGGATGTCATCCCCTTCACCCCCGAACTGCTCCGTCCCGCCATCAACTATGCGCGCACCTTCCGCATGCCGGACGGTTCCATGCGCGAGGAAACCGATCGCTGGGAGCAGGCACTGGTCCTGTGCCGCATCGCGCGGGAGTGTTACAAGCAGGCAACCGAATCGCTTCGATGATACCTTGGGCACCTTGAAGCAATATGAAACAAAGCGCCCTAACCTCGCGGCGGCAACCGGCACGCCTGCGACACGCGGTATCGGTTGCGCGCAAACACCCGGTAGCAACCGTCAAAGATCGATCTCAGTCCCGGCGTGATGGCGAATAGATACAGCGGCCACGCCCACCAAATACGACGTAGCACCGCGCGATATGCGTCTGCTCCCCGCAACTCCGATCCGTCGGCCATCAACAGGCGCAGGTCCTGCAGCAACTCCTCCGGCGGCACCGACAAACGCTCACGAACCCATTCCGCCTGCAGCGGCGCGATGTCGATTCCGCGCCGTCGCAACGTCGGCGCCCAAAAAGGCACCCAGCGGCTGCACACCCCGCACGAGTTGTCGTACAAGACCCAGCCCACAACATCTGGCTGCGAAGCGCTCTTCACTCGTAGGGACTCCATACTTCCACAGACTCGATTTCCTTGATCGCTGTTTCCGACAGCAAGTCCCGCCCACCGAGCAGCTTGTTGATGTACTCCCGGCTGGGCTTCAGTCCATCCATCACAGTATCCTGCGGGGCGACGTATACCTCGGCCTGCACGAACTGGCCGTTCTCGCGGCGCACAGGGAGGCTGACGCGCTCGTAATGCCGCATCGCCACACCTTCAAACTCATCCAATCGCGCCAAGCCCTTGGGGCAAAAATACAGGATCCCCTCGAGACAATACTCGGGATCGGGGATCACGGTCGCGTATCCTTGGCCGGGCTGGGAAGTCGTGATGTTTGTGAAGACGCGCCGCCAGCCATCGAGCCATGCGCGCTCACGGATCGTGAACTCGATCCCTCGGATCTGCATGACGCGGGCCCACATGTTGGCCCCGTAACCAAAGTACCAAGTCATCGATCCGCCTTCATCCCCACTGTGTTTGGCTCCTGATCGTCCTGTATTCAGGCGATTTGCAAGGGACTGTCCGAAAATGAATCACCTATCCGCTTGCTTTTGGGTGGGTTTTGCCCCCATCCTCGCCCGATAATCATGGGTACCCGGGGGACTCGTCCCGGCAAGGATACCCGTCACAATTCGGGAGGTGGCAGTGGCCTCTATCATCGTACTCGACGACGACCCCAACATCCGCGCCCTCTTCTCCCGGATATTGACCAATCAGGGACACGAAGTCAAGACGGCCGAAACCTTGGCGGACTTTCTCGTCCTCATGGACACCTACCCGGTCGACGTCGTCCTGCTCGACGTCCACCTGCCCGATGGCCGCGGAGAGGAAGTCGTTCCCGAGCTGCTCGCCCGCGATCCTTACTTGTTCGTCATCGTGATCTCCGGCGATGTCTCTGTCGATACCGCCGTGTCCGCCACGAAGAAGGGCGCCTACGATTACCTGACCAAACCCTTCACGCCCGATACGTTGCTTCACGTCGTTGGTCAGGCCATCGAAGCACGCCGCACCATCGTCAATCAAGCCGCCACCGAACGCAACCGCCTGCGCTTCCCCGTCAACAAGAAGCGCCTGGTCGGCTCGTCGCCGGAAATCTGCGCGGTCAATCTGATGATCGACCGTGTTGCCAAGACTCCATCCACGCCCGTGCTGATCAGTGGCGAGAGCGGCACCGGCAAGGAGATGGCCGCCGAGGCCATCCATCAATTGAGCAGTCGCCGCCAGGGACCGCTGGTAAAGGTCAACTGCTCCGCGATTCCTCGTCCACTCGTTGAGGCAGAGCTGTTTGGCCACGAGCGCGGCGCCTTCACCGACGCGCGCGAAGCCCGCAAGGGGCTCTTCGAGTTGGCCGACGGAGGGACCATCTTCCTCGATGAAATCGGGGACCTCGACCTTGCGGTCCAACCAAAGCTCCTCCGCGTCCTGGAGGATCGCGTCATCACGCGCATCGGCAGTGAATCCAACCGCAAGGTCAACATCCGCGTCATCGCTGCGTCCAACCGCAACCTCGAGGCCCTGTGCAAAGCCGGCGACTTCCGCGAGGACCTCTACTTCCGCCTCGCCGTCATGCACATCACCATGCCTTCGCTGCGTTCACATCCCGAGGACATCGAGCGGCTGGCCCACATGTTCCTCCAGGAGAAGAGCCTCGAACTGGGGAAGAAGATCCACGGCTTCTCCGAGGAGGTGCTGGAGTTCTTCCGCTCCTACTCCTGGCCCGGCAACGTGCGCGAACTCAAGAACATGGTCGAGCGCCTCATCATCCTCGCCGACTCCGACATGATCGAACTCGATGTCGACAGCCTCCGCCGTTACTGCTTCAAGAGCGGTTCCAGCCTCTTCGGCATCCGGCTGGATGGCAGCGGCGGCCCGGGGAGCACCCACGGCAAGTCCGGTCCGCTTGGTTTGAGCGAAGACCAGATCCTCCCCCTCGAGGAGATCGAGAAGAGCTATATCCAATCCGCTCTCATCTCGCTGGGCTATAACAAGACGCGCTGCGCCAAGAAGCTCGGCATCTCGCGCTCAACCCTGCAGCGCAAGATCGCCCAATATGAAATCGTCGACGAGCCCCCGGTGTCCGCCGGTACAGACTGACACCGGACCGTCTCACTTGCGTTTGGGTTCATGACCCAAAATCGGTCGCGCGTCCCAAAACTAGACGGTCAGTTGCTCCCCCCCGTCGAGGTGACTTCACCCAAGGTCAATGAAATGAGTCATCCAGAGCTCTCCACCTTTCTCTTCCAAAGTGGTTCGAGAATCGCTCCATTTGACTCCATGCAGGTCCGCAGCTTGGCGGAGCGGGCATATCGCAACCGACGAGGGGTACCGGGGGAACATCATGCGGACGACTGACCGCCATGAGCAACTCTGCGAGCTCCTCGTTGAGACCAAGGTCGTCACGTCCGAGGAACTCAGCCGACTCCTGGAAGACTCCCGCAAGGCCGGGAAGCCTTCTCTGTGGGGGCACCTGCGCGATCTCGGGAAGATAAGCCGACCGCAGGCCGACACGCTGGAGATGGCTGCAAAGGGCTACATCCCCCTTGAAGCGGCCCGCATCTCCATCGGCGTCCAGGCCCGGGTTTCCACCAACAGCTCCGAATGGGATGGCAAGCCTGCCAACCGCCGGGCAGATCCGATCACACCGAGAGGCCTGCTGAAGATCCAGCGCCCTCCCGTGTCCTCCACGGCGCCAACGTTGGCGCAGGATCCCGACACCGAGCCCGACGAACCGACGGGGCATAAGGAAGTGTCCACCGGCGGCTTCGAGGCACTCCTCGCCGACAACATCATCGCGCTGCCAAAGATCAGGCCATCTCATCCAAGGCCCGAACCCGCCCCGAGTTCAGAGCCCAAGCTCCATGGAAGGCCACGTCCCAAAGAGCCGGAACCGGAAGTGCCGCCGCCGCCGCCCGCGCCGGCCCCCGTCCGCAAGGAACGCCCCAAAGCCGATCCCAGTTCCGTGGCCGTCTGGAAACAGGTCGTCGACATACTACCGCGACAAGCGACGCCGCTGCCGCCCGAGAGTCAGACTCCTGCCCCGGCGGGTACGCAACCACCTGCGGAGAATAAGTCGCCGCGTCCGAACTCGATCCCCAGTTGGCTTTCCTCCCCCGGGCCCCGTAGTGCGAAGGAAGCCTCTCCGCCCCCTCGCGGTCCCATCCGCGAGATTCCATCGGCCAACGGCCGCACACTGGCCGGACTGGTGGGGCGCCGGTTGGGGAAGTTCCAAATCTCCAGCCAGATCGGCAAGGGCTCCTCTGGCAGTGTCTACATGGGCCACCATGTGGTGCTGAACATGCCGGTGGCCATCAAGGTCCTGGACCCCGGCCTCGCCGCCTATCATCCCGAGCTCCTCAAGCGATTCCAGCACGAGGCCCGCTCCGCCGCGCGTATCGCCCATCCCAACATTGTCCGCGTCATCGATTGTGACCACATCGACGGCTACCATATCATCGTCATGGAATACATGGACGGGATCAGTGTCTCGGAACTGGTGAAGATCAACGGACAGGTCGCCGAGGAACGCGCGTTGATCATCGTGCAGGCCGTCGCGGAGGGACTGGAAGCCGCGCTGGAGTGCGGCATCATCCATCGCGACATCAAGCCCGCCAACATCATGATCACCAAGAACAAGCAGGTGAAACTGGCGGACCTGGGCTTGGCCAAGCGCGTCGACGATCCCACCAACATGTCAGACACGCGGCCCAACATCGGCCTTGGCACGCCTCATTACTTCGCGCCGGAACAGGCCAGCAATGCCGTCGCCGCCGATCATCGTGCCGACATCTATTCCCTCGGCGCGACTCTCTACCACATGCTTACCGGCTCCGTTCCCTTCAAGGGCAAGACGATCGCCGAGTTGGTCCGCAAGCACCACGAGGAACCCGTGATTCCTCCCCACACGCTGGTGCCGCAACTCAGCCGTGCGACATCCGACCTGACGGTCTACATGATGGCCAAGCGCCCCGAAGACCGCCCGCAGAATTATGCGGACCTGCTCAATGCCATCAACGCCAGCATCTACAACCTCAAGAACCGCCAGCCGCGCACGGACGCAGGCTCCAAGGCCGGCAGCACCATCGTGAAGGAAATCCTCGGGTTGTTCAGTTCGCGCAAATAGGCGGCAAACAATCACCAATTCCCCAATATCACAAACTCCTGCCACTTCCCGCGCTCCGCATTGAACAGCTCCATCGCGGTCTTCTCCTGGATGTCATCGGGGAATGACCACGAGTCGTCCTCCGCGTCCTCTTCCAGCCACTTGTTCCAACGGTGCCGCGTGATGGTCATCACCCACACGGGCTCCTCGCGCATTCGGACGGCCGTGCGTCCTGGCCGCGCGTTGCTGACCATCTCGACGGGTTGGCCGTAGTTGAAAGGCAGGCTGGATACCTTATAGTCCGCGGCGATATAATGCGCGCCTGCCGGAGCATTCTCGTGTATCCATCGCGTCAGGTTCCGCGAAGGCCGCACCGCATCAAGAGTTGGCAACGCCCACGTAAGGATGACCAGCATCGCCAGCACCCACCCGGTCGCCAACACCGCAAATGCTCTCATTACTCGCGTGCGAAGGATCTCCAGTCCACCAATCGCGGACGTCGCCAGCAGCAACATCGCCACAATGATCGCAGGTAGCAACAATCCGGGAATCCGACCCAAGACCGCGCCCACCGGCAGACCAAATCCAATCAATCCACCGACCACCCACGTGATGATCGCACCGGCTTTCCACCAACCAAGCAGTCGATTGTCTTCGGCGTCCGAGACCTGCACCAACCACAAACCCATCATCAATCCCATCGCTGGCAGCAGCGGCAGGATGTAATGCGGCAGCTTTGTGGAGATCACCGAGAACGCAATGAACGACGGCACGATCCAGCACCACAAATAGCGCATGGCGGGAGTTCTTGCCTGCCGGATGCTCCATCGCAGGCTCGCCACGAATAGTCCGGTAAAGGGAAACAGCGCCGGCAACAGCACCAGCAGGTAAAAGAAGAACGGGCCTTCGTGGCCCTCCTTGGCCGTCGTGATGCGTTCTCCCACCTGATCGCCGACGGCAAAGGAGTAGAACTCCCAATTGGACCGCAGTCCGATCGCAATGCCCCACGGCAGGCAGATCGCCAGCACCACCAAAAACCCACTCACCCATCGCACCAAATGTTGAGGCATGGGAGCGCGTTGCATGGCGCCATCGACAGGTCGCCACCGGTTCCATATCCAATACACCAGCACCGCCAACCCCACGATCACCGGCCCCGGTGGTCCCTTCAGCAGGATCGACAATCCAAGCAGCGCCCAAATGCCGATGTGACGTTCGGGGCTGAAACCCAGCGTCAATTGCCTCCACAACAGCAGCATGATCGCCACGATCATCACCGTGAGTGTGGCATCTATCACCGCTGCCTTGGAGACGAGCAGGAACAAACAGTACAAGCCCGTCATCACAGCCACCGCCAGCGCCTCTCGCCGTCCGCAACCCAACTGCAGCGCGAAGCAAAAGAGCAGCGACACGCTCAGCGCGCCGCTGATGCCGCTGACCGCCCGGGCCGTGAACTCGCCCTCGCCGAACAAACCCATCGGGATCGCCATCAGCCAATAGATCAGCACCGGCTTCTGGAACCGGTCCTCGCCATTGAAGGTGGGGGAGATGAAGTCGCCGCTGACGAGCATCTCCCGCGTGGCCTGCGCATAGCGCGGCTCGTCCGCATCCCACAATCCATGGGCCCCGTTGCCGAACCAGAACAGGGCCAGGAAGACCGCGAAAAGCAGGAAGGCCGTTGCGCGTCCGGCGCCGGGTTTCATGGGTATCCCATTGGGGGGAAGGGTTGGGCGGGGGGATCCCCGCCGCCGATGCATGTTGGCGGTCGCGGTCCACACGGCGTCCAGACCAATCCCCGTTTGACCTTGCCGCACTCCCCCCCGGGATGGATCAAGGAGGGGGGCACCATTCCGCAGCTATCGAAACTGGGACAATGAGCAAACCTGCAGCACCGCTTCCGCCACTCACCACTCCGCCGGATGCCTGGCGCATCGGCGGGTCCCTGCTGGCGATGGTCCTTGCCGTGGCGACCGTCCTGCTTGTCGATGCGAAGACCGAATTTGAAGTGGTGGAGAAGTCGCTGCTGTGGGCCGGCAACAAACTTGAGCTGGACGACGTGTTCTATGCCACCGAATCGCTGGGCGAATATCCGGCACTGATCGTGATATTCTGGGCCATTATCGCCCTGGCGCCGCGGCGCAGGGCCTATCTCGGCTCGCTGCTTGTCGCCCTCCTCGTGGCGGGCGCGGTGAGCCTTGTCGTCAAGGAGGCCACCGGCCGCGCACGGCCGGACTATTCGGTCATCATCATCGAACAGCGCCAAAGCAAGAAGCGCCTGGAGATGATGGAGATCGCGAAGCAGTATCCCCAGATCGGCATCAAGCTCGACAAGGATGGCGGGATGGACAACCAGGGGGTGTGGCTGCTGTGGAACCGGCCCCTGAAGTTCATCGGGAAGACCGGCTTCGCGTCATTCCCCTCCGGCCATGCCAACCAGGCCTTCATCCTGGCCGTCTTCATGACCGCGTTCTTTCGGGGGCGTGGCAAGGTGCTGTGGTATATCCTCGCCGTCTTCTGCGCCCTCTCGCGGGTGCGCTACGAGAGGCACTTCCCCTCGGATGTCCTCATGGGCTCCGCCATGGGGTTCCTGCTGACGCATTGGGTCTTGTCTTGGGAGTGGCCCCAGCGATTCGGCGCAAGGCTGTTCCGGGCAACGGACACGGACTAGAGCTCTCACGAGTCAGGGAGGTTATTGCATGAAGTTGTTTATCCGCTGGCTGATCGTCGCCATCGTGCGTTTGCTCTACCGCGTGCGGTTCGAGGGCACGGACAAAATCCCCGCCACGGGCGGCGCCGTCATCGCCTGCAATCACCAATCGTATCTCGATGCGGTGCTCATCTCCATGGCCACCGATCGCCCGGTGCGATTCGTCATCTCCAGCCGCGTGTCGCGGACGTGGTTCGTGCGTCCATTCGCGCGGTTGACGGAAAGCATCCCCATCGAGGCCACGCAGTCCCCGCGCGAGCTGATCCACGCATTCCGCCAGGCATCGGAGCATGTGAAATCCGGCGGTCTGCTCGGCATCTTTCCCGAAGGCCAGATCACGCGTGTCGGCCGCATGATGCCGTTCCGGCGCGGCATCGAGCGCATCATGCGCGACCTCGACGCGCCCATCATCCCCGTCGCCATCGACGGCGGATTCGAGACAGGCCTCTCCTATATGAACGGCGGCTTTTCCATTGCCCGCGAGTGCCGCTGGCGCCGCCACCGCATTCGTGTCGTGGTGGGGGATTCACTTCCCGCGAATACTCCCTTCACCGAACTGCGACAACGCATCCTGGAATTGCAGGCAAAGGGCTACGAGGACCGCGTCAACGAGGCCCAGCCACTTCATCGCGCGGCCATCGCCACGCTCCGTCGCGAGTCCGGCAGGCGCCTGTTTTCGGATCATGCCAGCGATGGCCTGATCCCCAACAAGAAGCTCCTCGCCGCGATCGTGGCACTCGGGGCAAAGCTGAAGCCTCATTGGCACGGCGAGGAGAACGTCGGCATCCTGCTGCCGCCATCCATTGGTGGCGTCGCGGTCAACGTGGCTGCTCAGTTGGCCGGCCGCGTCCCGGTCAATCTTAACTACTCCGTCAACAAGGCCGTCCTCGCCGAAATCTGCGAGAATGCAGGCATCCGTGTCATCGTCTCCTCGCGCGTCTTTCTGGACAAGATTCGCTTGGAGATGCCGGCGGGTTCAAACGTCGTGATGCTGGAGGACATTCGCGCCTCCATCGGAACGAGCCAACGCATCGCGGCCCTGCTGCGCGGACGCTATCAACCCGTCGCATCGCTGGAGCGCTATCTCGGCCGCACGACTCCCGCCACCGTCCATGATCTCGCCACGCTCGTCTATAGCAGTGGCTCCACCGGCACACCCAAGGGTGTAATGCTGTCGCATTGGAACATCGCCAGCAACGTCACCGCCTGTTGCCAGGCCATTCGCTTCGATCGCGACGCGCGCCTGCTGGGTGTCCTGCCGTTCTTTCATTCCTTCGGCTTCATGGTGACGCTGTGGCTGCCGCTGATGAAGGGCGTGGGGGTTTCCTACCATCCGAGTCCACTCGACGGCCGCGGCATTGGAAACGTAGTCGAAACCTATGGCGTCACCCATGTGCTTGCCACGCCCACATTCCTTTCCATCTATGCGCGTGCGTGCCTGCCACAGCAGTTCGGCTCGGTGCGTGTGGTGATCACCGGTGCGGAGAAGCTTCGCAGCTCCATCGCGGACGCCTTCGAGAATCGCTTCGGCATCCGCCCCATCGAGGGCTATGGCTGCACCGAGTGTTCACCCGTCGCCTCCATGTGCGTGCCCGATTGGCGCGAACGTGGTGTCATGCAGCAAAACATCAAGCGCGGCACCGTGGGGCATCCACCCGTCGGCGTGTGTGTCCGCATCGAGGATCCCACAACGGGCGAGGCACTTCCCGTTGGCAAGGAAGGCATGCTCCTCGTTCGCGGGCCCAATGTCATGAAGGGCTACTACAAACTGCAGGACAAGTCCGCCGAGGTCTTGCGCGATGGGTGGTATGTCACCGGCGACATCGCCCGCCTGGACGAAGACGGCTTTGTCACCATCACGGACCGGTTGTCGCGCTTTTCCAAGATCGGCGGCGAGATGGTGCCGCATCTGCGCGTGGAGGATGCGTTGCAAGTCGCTTCCGGAGAGGAGGAACCCGCCTTTGCCGTCGCCGGCGTCCCTGATGCCAAGAAGGGCGAACGCCTCGCCGTGCTGACAACACTCAAGGAAGAAGCGTGGAAACACGCGCTGGACCGCGTCGCCAGCGGCGAAATGGGCCTTCCGGCGCTCTGGATACCGCGCGCCCAGGACTTTATCCCCGTGAAAGAGTTGCCCCTCCTGGGCAGCGGGAAGTTGGATCTGAAGCAGGTCAAGGCCATCGCCCTTGAGGCGCTGGTCAAGACGACCGCCTAGAGAAAACGACCAGAGGTACATGATGATGAAGGCTTGGTATCTCGACAGCCAATCGGGTTTGTCGGCGCTGCGATTGGTTGATGACGCGCCGGTCCCGACACCGGCCGCCGGACAACTCCTCGTGCGCACGCTCACGGCGGCGCTCAATCCTGCAGATCGCTACCTCGCCGAGAAGCAATATCCCGCAAAGCCATCCTTCCCTCACATCCTCGGCCGTGATGCCTGTGGCGTTGTCGAAAAGGTGGGCGAGGGAGTCACCGAGTTCTCTGTTGGCGATCGCATCATCCTGTTGCGCAGTGAAGTTGGCGTGAGCACACCCGGCGCGTTCGCGGATTACTTCATCCTTCCTGTCGAATCGGCCGCGAAGGCGCCCGCCGGTTGGACAGACGCGGAATCCGCGGCGGGTCCGCTGGTCTACCTCACCGCGCATCAAGCGCTCACCATGTGGGGCGCGGTGGAGCCCGGCGTCGTGCTCGTCACCGGTGCCTCCGGTGGTGTTGGACTCGCGAGCATCCACTTGGCCCGCGCATTCGGCCATCGCGTCATCGGCCTCTCGCGCGGCGCGGGCAAGGTGCAGGACCTCATGCAACAAGGCGCGGACTTGGTCATCGATCCGGCCGATGCTGACTTTGTCCGCAAGGTGCGCGAGTTCGCCGGCAAGGCGGGCGTGGCCATCGCCGTCGACAATGTTGGCGGATCGGGCTTCAACGACTTGCTGGACGTGATGGGCTTCGGCGGACGCATCAGTTGCGTCGGCCGTCTGGCGGGCACCGTCCCCGAGTTCAACACCGCCAAGCTCTTCTTCCGTCGCTTGCGCATCGGCGGCGTCGCGGCGGGTACCTACACACCCGAAGAAGCGCGCAAGACATGGGCGCAAATTGTCGCCCTGCTCAACGAAGCAAACCGAAAGCCATTGATCGATTCCGAATGGCCCTTTGAAATGCTGCTGGAAGCCTTTGCCCGCCTGAAGGAAGGCCCCCTCGGCAAGGTCATCCTGCGCGTGGGGGCATGACGCATTCCGCAGCGAAATGGGCGCAGTCTGCCAAGCTCGCGCACACCACGACTCACATGTACCAAATATGAAGCGAAAAAGGACCGTGGAGTAGACGGCTCGCCTGCACGTTCACCAGCAGGCGCACTCCGCCTCCGCCCGCGCCACAAGAAATCCTTCCCAATTGGGGCGCGATTCACGATATACCGCAATACGCCCTACCGCGCCTCGCTAACCGACACAAAGCCGCACGTCTTGTGCGTCCCGTCACAGAAGGGCGCGTTCTTCGTTTGCCCGCAGCGGCAGATGAACACTGCCGGCTTCCCGCCCACGTTGTACGTGTTGCCCGCCTTGTCGTGCAGGCTGAACTCACCCTCAATCTTCAGCGGTCCGTTCTCATTCACGGTGATCTTGGCGGCCATGGGGCACTCCTCGTGGTGTCAGATGACATCGAACTCCAGCGGATACCGGCATCGCGCAACAGCGTCCTCGCGCGAGACGAGGCCTTGTTGGTACAACATCTTCAGCGATTTGTCCATGGTGATCATGCCGATTTCCCAACCGGTCTGCATCGTGGTGAAGAGCTGCTCGGTCTTCTGCGAGCGGATGATCTTCCGCACCGCCGGCGTCGCGATCAGGATCTCAACGGCCACAACCCGTCCCCGGTCACCCGGCACCGGCAGCAATTGCTGCGAGACCACCGCCTGCAGCGTGTTCGCCACCTGGATCCGCGCCTGTTCCTGCTGATGCGGCGGGAACACGTCGATCATGCGGTCGATCGTTTGCGAAGCGTCAGGCGTGTGCAGCGTCGCAAACACCATGTGCCCCGTCTCGGCGGCCACCAGCGCCGTCGAGATCGTCTCCAGGTCGCGCATCTCGCCGATCAGGATGACGTCCGGATCCTGGCGAAGGACATGTCGCAGCGCCTGCGCAAAGGAGCGCGTGTCGCTCGTGACCTCGCGCTGCTTGATGACCGAGCGCTTGTTCTGGTGGATGTACTCGATCGGGTCCTCGATGGTGACGATCATGCACTGCCGCTCGCAGTTGATCATGTCCACGATGGAGGCCAGCGTCGTCGTCTTGCCGGAACCCGTGGGTCCCGTCACCAGGACCAGTCCCGATTGCTTGCGCGCGATTTCCTCGACCACCGGAGGAATGCCCAGCTTGCGCAGCGGCAGGATCACGTCGTTCACCACGCGCACCGCCGCTTCCATCGCGCCGCGCTGACGATGCAGGTTCACGCGAAAGCGCCCGATCTCCGGATACTCAATGGAGACATCGAGTTCCCAATCCTCCTCGAACCGTGCGCGCTGCATGTCCGTCATCATTGACGTCACCAGGCGCTGTGACGTCTCGGGCGTCAGAACTTCGTAATCGAGCGGAATTAACCGGCCGTCCAACCGGATGATCGGCGGCACCCCGGTCGACAGATGCAGGTCCGACGCGCCGCGATCCACCGCCTCGCGCAGCAACGACTTGATCGAGCCGATGGGGCGTGATCCCCCGGCCTGCTCGGCGATGGGCGTTCCTTGCACGGGTAGTGTCGCAGCATCCGAGCCGCTGCGCTGCCGTGGCGACGTCGCCGCGCTGGGCACCACCGTCTCAAACTCGCGGTGCCAATCCGGCGCGGGCAATTTCCCGCCAGGCTGTGTCGGAGGCGCAGGAAGCTGCCCCTGCGTTTGATTGCCCTCCACCTTGCGCGACTCGGTTCCGGAACTGCGGGAAAACAATCCCATCGAAAGTCCCCCGAAGTTGTATGGCCCTGCTACTACATGATAGGCTCAGGCAAAATGAAAGCCTCTGGCCCAGTCCAACCCCTCCCAGCCCCAGCATCCTTCACTCTTCACCCTTCACCCTTCTCAAGTTCCCGGCACTTGCCGCGGGTTGTCCAGGAAATCGCTGATCCTTGGCGGCTTGCGCACGCGGGCCTTCTCGGACTCCGAATCTTCCTTCGGCTTGGGCTGGTCGTCTTCATCGCTCTTGAGCTTCAATGGCGGCAACTGCTCGCCCGCGACCAGCTTCTCGAACTCGTCGGCGTCGAGCGTCTCACGCTCGACCAACGCGTCGGTCACCCGCTCCAGAAGATCGCGCTTCTCGGTCAGGATGTCCATCGCCTTGGCATAGGCCTCATCCACCAACGACTTCACTTCCTCGTCGATGATCTGGGCGACCTCTTCACCGTAGTCGCGGCCTTCGTTGTTCATGTCGCGACCGACGAATACTTGTGACCGTGTCTCGCCAAACGTGCGCGGCCCCAGGCGCTCACTCATGCCGAACTCGCAGACCATGCGCCGTGCCAGGCTCGTCACGCGCTGTAGGTCGTTGCCAACGCCCGTGCCCGTGTCGCCATAGATGATCTTCTCTGCCGCCAGGCCGCCAAGCGCCATCACCATGGAAGCCTTCAGCTCGCGCGCGGTGCGGCTGTGCTTCTCCTCCGTCGGCAGGTACGCCGTCAGGCCCAGGCTGCGGCCGCGCGGTATGATGGTGATCTTGTGCACCGGATCGGCCAGCTCGGTGAAGCGTGCCGCGATCGCGTGTCCAGCCTCGTGCACCGCCGTCGCGCGCTTCTCGGTGTCGGTGATCTTCATGCTGCGGCGCTCGGGACCCATCATCACGCGGTCCTTCGCCTCTTCCAGGTCCATCTGGTCGATTTCGCTCTTGTTGCCGCGCGCGGCCAGCAGGGCCGCCTCGTTGATGATGTTGGCCAGGTCCGCGCCGCTGAAGCCGGGCGTTCCCTTTGCCACGCTGATCAACTCGACATCGGCGCGCAGCTTCACGTTCTTGCTGTGCACCTTCAGGATGCGGATGCGTCCCTCGATGTCCGGATAGTCCACTGCGATCTGGCGGTCAAAGCGACCCGGCCGCAGCAGCGCCGGATCCAGCACGTCCGGCCGGTTCGTCGCCGCGATCAGGATCACGCCCTCGTTCGTCGCGAAACCGTCCATCTCCACCAGCAATTGGTTCAGCGTCTGTTCGCGCTCGTCATGCCCGCCGCCAATGCCGGCAAAGCGATGACGCCCCACCGCGTCGATCTCGTCGATGAAGATCAGGCACGGCTTGCTCTTCTTCGCCTGTTCGAACAAATCGCGCACGCGGCTGGCGCCAACGCCGACAAACATCTCCACAAAGTCCGAGCCGGAGATCGAGAAGAACGGCACATTCGCCTCGCCCGCCACGGCCTTCGCCAGCAGCGTCTTGCCGGTCCCCGGAGGGCCATACAGCAGGACACCCTTTGGAATGCGCCCGCCGAGGCGGCTGAACTTCTTCGGGTCCTTCAGGAAGTCGACGACCTCGCGCAGCTCCTCCTTCGCCTCGTCCACACCCGCCACATCCTCAAAGCAAACCTTCACCTGCCCCTCGGCGATCAGCTTCGCCCGCGACTTGCCAAACGACATCGCCTTGTTCCCGCTGCTTTGGACCTGGCGGATGAAGAACAGCCACAACGCCACGATCAGCACCACCGGGATCAGCAGCGAGATCAGCAACTGCGGCAGGAAATTGTTCTGTGGGTCGGGATTGTAAGAGGTGACGCCGAACTGCTCCATCTTGTTGACGATGTATTCGGCCTGCATGTCCAGGTACTTTGTCGTGAAGGCCACCTCGTCCGTGCGCGCCTCACCCGGCAGCTTGCGGATCTTCTCCGCCACGGCGGGGGGCAATGTCTCCTGTACCGCCGCCAGGTTCAGCTTCCCCTCGATGCGCATCCCCTTGTCCGTCAACTCCCCGATGAACGCCTTGTTCCCGGTCGGGTTCCCTTCTTCGTCAAACTGCGTGTTCACCCTCGCAATCTCAACGAACTGCGACAAGTTGATCTCAATGCCGCGGTCACGCTCCATGACGCGCATCGCCACCAGCACGCACGCGACGATGATGATAATCCAGATTGTGATGGAGCGGAAACTATTCATCCGGGGGGCGACGTCCTGGGTCGGTCGTTTGGCGGGGTCAGGACAGGATGCATCCTACCCACAAATATTGAGCAAGGCAAGAACCGTGTCAAAATCCGACGATCCCGACCCTCTCACCCAAAGTCTCGCCCACCCCGCCCTCGGTCAAGGTCAAACGGCACAGAGAGTTCCGCGTTCCGAGTGTCGAGTTCCGATTCAAAAAGCGTCTGGTTCGGGGATTTGCTTGTGTGAACAGCGTGTAGTGATCCAGACCCACCAACACGGAACCCGGAACCCGGAACTCGGAACCGCTCTTCAGGCCGCCGGCCGTGACATCAGTTGCCGCAACCGCTTGGTCCCCGCCTTCACATACTGGAGCGTATTCCTCGGACTTCCCGCCCGCGCCAGCATCCGCGCGATGTACCGCGGCCGCAGGTACATCTTCAGCAGGCGATCGCGACGCCATTTCGCCAATTGTTCGCTGCCCATCCCGCTCAACGTCCGGATGCCGCCGGTCGCATATCCCGCCCGCGCCGGATCGTAGGACTCCTCGAACAACCCCTCCCGCAGCGCAATCTCGTGTAGTTCCGTCCCCGGCAGGGGAGTGGCCAGGTTGAAGTCGAAGAAGTCCGGGTCCAGCTCCTGCAGGAACCGGTACGTCGTCTCCAGCGTCTCCTCCGTCTCCCACGGCAGGCCGATCACCATGAACGCGTGCACCCGCAACCCGTTGCGCTTGCAGCACGCCACCGCCTCGCGCGCCTGCTGCACGGTCGCGTTCTTCTTCATCTTGTCCAGCAGCGTCTGGTCGCCGTGCTCGATGCCAAACGCCACCACCCAGCACCCCGCGCGCTTCATCCATTGCGCGCGCTCGTCATCCATCGTGTCCACGCGGCTGTTGCATCCCCAATGGATGTCCAACTTCGCGTCGACAATCCGGTCGCACAATTCCCTCAACCACTTCTTGTTGATGGTAAACGTGTCGCCATGAAACAGGAACTCGCGAATGCCGTAGCGTTCCACGCATTCGCGCAGCTCGTTCACGACACTTTCCGGCGAGCGGAAGCGCACGGTGTAATCCGTCAGCAATCCTGCCGGGCAATAGATGCAATGCGCCGGGCACCCGCGGTTGCCATGCACCACCGTCAGCATGTTCCCCGTTTCCGGCGAGCGATAAATCGCGTTGTCCAGCAAATGTCGCGCAGGGAGCGGCAACCCGTCCAGATCCCGCTGCAGCTCCCGCTTTCCCGTGAACAACACCGGCTGCAGCCCGTCGGCCACTTGATCCGCGGCATTGCGCAATACCGCGCGCGAAGCCTGTGACTTCCCCTCCGGCACGTACGCCGCCTCGGGCGCCTCCTCGCCCAATCGCTCCAGCAGCGCCGCCCGGAAATGCAGGCCCTTCACCGATCCCAACGCCATCCCGGTGGCGATTTCCTCCACCGCCTCCTCGCCCTCGTTTGGGAGCACGATGTCCAACTCCTCATGATCGCGCAGCACGTCGCGCGCGTTCACGACCAGCGTCTCCCCCTTCGCCATCGTCAGGATCCCGGGCACCTTCTCCCGCGCCAACCGGCACGTCTCCAGATCCCCCGCCAACGTCGCCGTCGTCGAATTGATCACCAACCCATCAGGCCGAAACTCCGCCAGATCCGCCAGAAACGCCTCCCACCCCATCCCCGCCGCCGGGTAATCCCGAATCCGGCACTCCACCCCCCGCCGCTCCGCACACGCCGCCGCCATCGCCAAATCCAGCGGCGGAAACACCACCTGCACCGTCTGATCCTCCACCGTGCACTGACACCGATCATCCCGCCGGTAAAGCCCCGTCGGCGGGTTGATGAGAAGAAGGCGCTGGAGAGGTGGACGTTTCACGTTTGTCATAAGTCAACCTTATGGGGCGCAAGGGAGGGGCTGGCAAGGGGGTTTCCAGATTCGTGCCGACCATTCCGGGAGCGCCGGGCGCCGCACCGGCAGCCCTTGACATCAGACAGTGTCTCCGCACCGGCGCGAATGTATA
>CAZVAQ010000017.1:0-37892 GCA_964625145.1 uncultured Candidatus Sumerlaeota bacterium | reverse complement strand
TGAGGAGGGGCGACGATGGAGACGATTGAGTTGACAACCACGGTACTGCCGGGGGGGCGGCTGGAGGTAGTGGATTCCCGCCTCCATGAGGGGGACAGCGTTCAGGTCTTGTTGAAGCCAATGTCTCGGGTTGTGCCGCCCGGTGACGACCCGATGGACGCGATTATGGATGCTCCGCTGCCTCCTGAGCGCCGGTCCTTCAGGACGAGCGAGGAACTCGAGGCGTATCTGGAAGAGGAGCGAAATGCGTGGGATTGAGGGTTGGGGGACTGACGCTCCAAGAAGGAGAAGTTGTCTATCTGGACAGCTGCATCCTGATCTATATGGTTGAGGGCTACACTCCACTGCAACATGCACTACGACAGTTGTGGGTTGGGATCAAGGCTGAGGCCATCAAGGCAACCACCAGCCAGCTATCAATCCTTGAAACCCTTGTGCTGCCCAAACGGATGGGGGACGAGGATCTCCTGGATCGCTATGAGGCCCTCTACTCTTCCTCTCGCATGACTTTTGTGCCCATATCTGAATCCATCCTTCGCCGTGGCGCCCATCTTCGAGCCGTGCATCCCTCTCTCCGCACTCCGGATGCGATTCACTTGGCGACCGCACTCGGGCATGGATCTCACTACTTCCTGACACATGACAAGCGGATGACACCAGTTGGTGATCTTCGAGTGGTTCACCTGGCAGAGTTGAAGTTGCCGGACTGATCTTTCAGATTGCTGTAGACAATCTTAATCGTGCCCCTCCTCCCCGACTGGTCCACCCCCCACCCCAGCGATCTCTCACTCGCCATCGCCCGGCGGCGTGAGGCGGGATTGCCGATTGTGGATTTGGTCACGGCGAACCCGCATGAACATGGCATCGTGTGCGATCCGGCGTTGGTGGAGCGCGCAATGCTTGGTGGCCTGCGTGACACTACTGTGTATCGACCCGATGCGCGCGGGCGGTTGGCGGCGCGGGAAGCGGTCGCGCGTTGGCATGGTGGTGCCTGCACTGCTGGTCAGGTGATCCTGACGCCCGGGACGAGCATGGCCTATTACTATGCGTTTCGCCTGTTGGCGGAGCGCGGCGAGGTGTTGTGCCCAACTCCCACCTATCCGCTGTTTAGTGATCTCGCGCGCGTGGCCGGCTGCGGAGTGCGGCGGTATCATCTGGCGCACGATGGCAATCGTTGGTCCATTGATCCGGACGAGGTCGCATTCCAGATTACGCCCGCAACGCGTGTGTTGGTCCTGGTGTCGCCCCACAATCCGACGGGGCATGTGGTGAGCGCGCACGAGATGAACGCACTCTGCGCCATCGCGCGGAAGCATGACCTGGCCATCGTCTTCGATGAGGTCTTTCGCGATGTGTTGCACGCAGTGGACGACGTGCCGCGTCCATCGAAGCACGATCCGCCACTGACGATCACGATGAACGGCTTGTCAAAGCGCCTCGCCTTGCCGGGTCTCAAGGCAGGGTGGATGGTTGTCGAAGGCGATCCGAAACGGCGCGATGGATTGTTGAATGCCTTGGAATACTTGTCCGACACGTTTCTGCCCGTGAACGACGCGGTGCAAGGCGCGTTGCCGATGTTGATGAGCGATGGCGAGGCCGAAGTGCAGCGGCTGGCGGCGATCTACCGCGTGCGCATGCGGGAGTTTCTCGCGGAGGCAAGTGACGCTGGGATGAAAATTCCCGAGCCGGATGGCGGAATCTATGCGCTGTTGCGCACGAACGATTCATGGCACGGGCGCGAGGAGGAGTTGGCCATCCGTCTCGTGGAGCTCCACGGCGTGCTGCTTCATCCCGGCGGATTGTACGGCCTGGATGCCGGATGGATGGTGGCAACCACCGTGCATGCGCATGGCGCTCGCGAAATCGCGCGGGTCGCGGCGGAACTTCAGCGCCGCGGCGATGGTTCCCGCGCTTGACCGCCCTGCCCGGTTGCGGCGTGATGGGCTGACAGCGGTTGGATGTCCATCCTGCTAGACGCGTGCCGGCAAGCGATGCCCCTGAAGGCCCACGAGCAAGCATTCCTGGACTTGATCTCCGCGGCGCCGCCGTTGAGTTGGCGCGAGGGGCTCTTCGCTCCCCTGCGCGCCATCGGCTACATCTTCACGCATCCGCGCGTGCTGCTGCTGTGCCTGGCGCCGTGGGTGATCAACCTGTTCGTGCTGACGCCGCTCGTGTATGTCATCGCGTTCTGGTTGGTCTTTCCGTGGCTGGCGTCCTTCGTTCCGCTGGACTACACGTTTCTCGGACAATCGCTGGGCTACTTGTGGCGCGTGTTCCTGGCGTTGGTGCTCATCGTGGGCGGATTGCTCATCTTCTTCATTGTCGCGATGATCATTGGTTCGCCGTTTCACGAAGCGGCCAGCGCCGCCATCGAGCGCGAGCAACTGCGCGGCCGGCCGGAGCTGTGGGCCCGCAATGACACGCCATTCCTGACCGGCATCTGGCTGTCGATCCTGGGGACGCTGAAGCGCCTGCTGATCGTGTTGCCGCGCTTTGCCATCGTGCTGTTGATCGGATTGATACCGTTCGTCGGATGGATTGTGGCCTTGCTGTTGAATGCATACCTGCAGGCGCGGTTCCTGACGCTTGAGGCCTTCGGTGTCCCACTGGATCGCCGCGGCATCACCATCGATGCCAAGTGGACCTGGCTGCGCGGCCAGCACACCTTTGCGGTCGGCTTCGGCCTTCCCTGTCTGTTGATTCCGTTCAGCTTCTTCCTCCTTCCTCCGATTGCAACGGTGGCGGCCAGCCTGTTGATGTGCGACATGCTCAACCGAGTCCCGCCGGAGAAGTCAAGGATGCGCGTTGAAGTGAAGCATATGAATGAGGGCTGAAGGGTCTGAAGTCGAATGACTCAACAAGCATCCACTTCATTCCCTCGCGCCCGGACCCTCCGGGAGAACATTGCCCGCATCCCATCTCCCGGCAACATCATACTCAGTGTTCCCGAGAGGCAGCTCCCGCGACTGCGCACGGTGCTCATTCTCTTTCGAATCGTCCTGATCATTGCCGGCATCGCCAAACTGTTCTGGAAAGGCCCAGCCCATAGGGCGGCATTCGAATGGACGCGGGTGAAGCGAAGCGAAACCCCTTGTGAGATGCGAAGAGATTCCAAGCCCCCCTTGCGGGGGCGACACGGCACGCCCGTCAATCCCCCCTGTCCAACTTCTCCAACACCTCGCCCAACTCGCTCATGATCACCGGCTTCGACAGGACAGCGTCCATCCCCGCCTCGTGGAATCGATCCGGGCGGTCGATGATCGATTCCGCCGTCACGGCGATCACCGGCACGGTCAAACCGGCTAGCCGGATGGCGCGCGTGGCCGACAACCCGTCCATCCCCGGCAACTGACAATCCATCAACACAACGTCAACGCCGCCGCTCACGACGACCGACACCGCCTCCGCCCCGTCGTCGCACTCCGCCACCTCATGCCCCAGATACTCGAGCATCTTTCGCATCAGCATCATGTTCACGGGATTGTCTTCAACGACGAGCACCCTGGCCATTGGCTCCTCCGGGCCATGAATCTGAACCTGCCATCACCAATTCTGCGCGGCTTTGGAGTGCGGCACTTGTGCATTGGCAATGCGAGTATCGCGCACTCTGCAACCCCCTCGCCACCCTTGGAATTTCCCCACCATCGCCCCCTCCCCCGTCAAAGTCATCGTTGCGCCGAATTCACCGCGCACCCCTTTCTCATCGTCAACGGACCGCGCCTGCCACACCACCCCCCACGGAACACGATCATGACCCACCGGCTCCAGCGAATCGAAGAAAGCATCCGCACCATCCTGGCGGAAGTCATCCAAAACAAGCTCCGCGACCCCCGCATGCCGGTCATCTTCTCCATCACCGGGGTGAAGACCGCGCCGGATCTGTCCGACGCGCGCATCTACTTCAGCCAGATGCCCGACGACGACGACTCCATCGACCAGACCCTGGACGCCCTGGAGAGCGCCGCGGGTTTTCTGCGCACATCGCTGAGCCGCGAGCTCAACCTGCGCCGCACCCCCGCGTTGACGTTCGAGTACGACGCCACCGAGGCCCGCGCCAGCCGCATCGAGCAGCTCCTGGCCGAGAACCTGCCCCCGGCATCCGACAACGACGAAGGCGACGATGAGTGACCGGCCCCGCGGCATACCCGCCCTCTGCCATCGCATCGCCGAAAACGATACCTTCCAAAACTTCATCGTCGGCCTGATCACCTTCACCGCCGTCCTGATGGGCGTGGAGACCAATGCCGCGATCATGGCCGGGCACCGCTCGCTCTTTCACACGCTCGACACCATCATCCAGGTCCTCTTCGTCATCGAGATCACCATTCGCCTGGTCGCATTTGTTCCCGCGTGGTGGCGGTTCTTTCGCGATGGGTGGAACCTCTTCGACTTTTCCATCGTAGCCCTCTCGCTCATCCCCGCGGTCGGCCCGTTTGCCATGGTCGCGCGCAGCGCCCGCCTGCTGCGCGTGATGCGCCTCATGTCGATCGTCCCGGAATTGCGCCTCATCATCTCCACGATGATGCGCTCGCTCCCGTCGCTGTGCTACATCGTCCTGCTGCTCGGCATGATCCTCTATGTGTACGGCGTGTTTGGCTATCACCTGTTCCACGAATACGACCCCGAAAACTGGGGAAGCCTCTCCCGCTCGGTCATGACACTGTTCGAGATCCTCACGCTGGACGGTTGGGTGGACGTGCACGACCATGTGAAGGACCACGTCCCCCTCTCCTGGGTCTTCTTCTCCAGCTTCATCGTCTTCGCGGTGTTTCTCGTGGTGAACCTGTTCATCGCCGTCGTGATCAGCAACCTGGAGAAGGTGCAAATCATCGAGGAAGCCCGCGCCCGGCGTATCGAGTGCACGGAAACCGAGATGCTGCGCCGCATCAGCGAGTTGCAGGATCAACTGACCCGCTTTGAACGCACCGTGCGCGACCGGCTGCGCAACGGGGGATAGGTTCCCGGCGGCGTGTGCACACAATCACAGGACCGGCACAATCTCCTCAACCGCCTTGCGCAATGTCTCCGCGCGGAAGGGCTTCTGCAGGAAGCCCGCCAGGTCGCGACGCCGGAACCCCACGCACGCCTCCGCCTCCGGGTAGCCACTCATGAGCAACACCGGCAGGTGCGGATAGCGCCCGCGCAGCTCGGCAAAGGCCTCCCGCCCGCCCATGCGCGGCATGCTCAGGTCCAGCACCACCAGCGACACGCGCGCGGCGTTGGCCTCCGCAAGCTCGATGGCCTCGATCCCATCGGCCGCCTCGATCACCTCGTAGCCCGCGCGCACCAGGATCGAGCGCGCCACGTGGCGCACCATCGCCTCGTCATCCACGATCAGCACAACGCCGGTGCCGGGCGTCATCTCGTCCGCGCCGCTGTCGTCGAGCAGCGTCGAGATTCGCCCCTCCGTCCGCGCGGGAAGCCCGACGCGAAAGATCGCGCCGCCGCCGGACCCGCCATCCATCCCGATGAAACCGCGATGGCCACGCACGATGCCCATCGCCGCGGCCAGGCCCAGTCCGCGACCGGGTTCGTGCGTCGTGTAGAAGGGATCGAAGATCTTCTCCCGCACGTCCGCCTTCACGCCCGGCCCATCGTCCATCACTTCCAGCACCACATACTCCCCGTCGCTGCGCGGCTCCGGCGGCAGGTACCGCGCCAATTCATGCTGGCGCATGGTCACAACGCGCGTCCGCACGACGACTTCCCCACCCGCTGGCTCCATGGCCTCGCACGCATTGGCGACCAACCCGAACAGCACCTGCGCCAGTTGAAAGCGGTCGCCCATCACCAGCGGCAGGTTCCGGCTGGTCATCAGTCGCAGGCGGCACCGGTGTTCCAGCGCAAGATCCTCCAGCCGCGCGCGCTGCTCGGCAACCAACGCCGACAAATCCACCGCCTCCATGGTGACATGTCCATGGCCGGAGAAGGCCAGCATCTGCTGCGTCAACGCCTCCATGCGCTGCGCCGTCCGCGCCACCAGCCGCAGGTGCTCCCGCGCGCCGGAATCCAGCGGCAGATCCGATTCCGCCAAAGACAACCCGCCGACCACCCCGACCAGCAAATTGTTGAAGTCATGCGCGATGCCCCCGGCCATCATGCCTAGGCTCTCCAGCCGCCGCGCTTCGTTCTGCCGCGTGTGAGCCGCCACCGCCGCCTCGCGATACGCCTCCAGCGGAATGGCCGCGACCAGCACACAGGCGGCACCATTGGCCGTATAGGGCGAGAACGACAGGCGGATCGGAACGCGTCGGCCCGAGGAGAGGACCAACTCCGTGTCCTGCTCGCAGGAGGCTCCCCCCATCACGCACACCAGCGTATGCTTCAGGGCCCGGGCGCTCGCCGCTGGGAGGAACGAGCACAGGTTGCCGGGGAGCTCCCCCTCCGCCACGTCCAGCAGCGCCCGCATGCGCGCGTTCAGCCGCCGCGTTGCCCCCGTAGACTCGATCTCCGCCAGCGCAATCCCCAGGGTATCAAATACCCCATCCCCGGGCGCGCGATGCGCCCCGTCCGTGCCACCCTGTGTGTTGCCCATCGAACTGACCCGATCCTTCACCCCAGCGTCGCCCAAATCGCTGTCACGGCCCGTGTGCTTTTACAAGTAGTATCTTTTTTTGCACGATTTCCGTGTAGCAGTTTACACGGGAAAAACAGAGGGGCGGGATTTGGGACAGGGAAACCTGGGACCTCGCCCGGGCACGCATGCCCAAGCTCCCTTTAGCTAGCTCGGAACCCGGAACTCTCTCACAAGTTGCCCAGATCCACCCGCACCCGCTCCATCCGGCGCGCGCGGCCGTCCATGGGGTCGACCTCCACAAAGGCGCCGCACACGCGCACATCATGGGCGGGGGCCACGTCAAAGCGCTTGGGCCGCATGGTCATCATCGCTTCCAGCACGATCTCCCGGTCGGCACCAATGATGGATTCGTATGGGCCCGTCATCCCCGTGTCCGTGATGTAGGCCGTGCCGTTGGGGAGGATGCGCTCGTCCGCCGTCTGCACATGGGTGTGCGTCCCGAAAACGGCGCTGACCTGGCCATCCAGGAACCACCCCATGCCGATCTTCTCGCTGGTGGTTTCGGCGTGGAAATCCACCATGATGATCGGCGTGTGCTGGCGGGCTTCGGTGACAAGTTGGCTGACGCAGCGAAAGGGATCGTAGAACGGTTCCATGAACGCACGTCCGCACACATTGAGCGTCGCCACGGGAAACCCCGCCGCGCTCTCTAGCAGCACCCAACCGCGCCCGGGCGTCCCCGGCGGAAAGTTCGCCGGCCGGATCAGGCGCTCCTCCTCCTCGAAGAGCGGATCGCAGCCCTTCTGGTGCAGGCTGTGGTTCCCGCCCGTCAACACGTCGACCCCCAGCCCCAGCAGCTCCTGGACAATCTCGCGCGTGACGCCCTTGCCGCCGGCGCTGTTCTCGCAATTCACGATCACGAAATCCGGCGCATACTTCTCGCGCAGGGCAGGCAGGGCCTTCTTGAGCGCCATGCGCCCAGGCCGTCCATAGATGTCGCCGATGAAAAGGATGTTCATGGGGCGGAGTGCCCTTCCCGGTGGAGTCCGTGCGAGGCGAAGGGAGCAGGACGGGGGCGCGGAGGGAAGGGGAAATGCGGGCACTGTGGTGTCTCCCAAGGCACCGACTTGTTCGGATTGCCTCTTTGGCCACGCATGGTATGACCGGAAACATGATCGAAGGGGGTTTCGCCGTGGCCATTCCGGGGAGGTGCGATCTGGCTTCTCCCCGACCGCTGCTCCGGCTCTTCCGGACCAGACTCTAGACGGAGCGTGCCTCCCAATGAATTCCGACCTGATCCGCCAGTTGCACCAACAGTTTGAAGGGATTGTCCGAATCGAGCAGGAAGGCCTGGAGTTTTGGCTGGCCCGAGACCTGATGCCGGCCTTGGGATATCTACGCTGGGAGAACTTTGCCCAAGTCATCGATCGGGCCAAAGAGGCCTGTGCCAATTCGGGTTACGAGGTTGCCGACCATTTTCGTGACGTCACGAAAATGGTCCCTCTCGGCTCGGGCGCGGAGCGGGAGATCGAGGACATTGCCTTGACCCGTTACGCCTGCTATCTGGTGGCGCAGAATGGGGATCCTCGCAAGGAACCTGTCGCATTTGCCCAGACGTATTTTGCCGTGCAAACGCGCAAGCAGGAGATCATCGAACAGCGGTTGGCTGAGACAGAGCGGCTGGCTGCGCGCCGGAAACTGACGATCTCGGAGAAGGAGCTCTCCCAGATTATCTATGAGCGCTGCGCAGACGAGAAGAGCTTTGGCCGAATCCGCAGCAAGGGGGATCGGGCGCTGTTCGGCGGAAAAACCACGGCCGAAATGAAGCTACGCTTGAAAGTACCGGAAAATCGACCGCTGGCCGATTTCCTGCCGACGATCACCATCAAGGCCAAGGACTTCGCCAATGAAATCACCAACTTCAACATCCAAAAAGCCGGCTTGAACACCGAGGACCAAATCACCAGCGAGCATGTGAAGAACAATAGCGATGTTCGCGGCTTGCTGGCAGACAGGGGGATCGTGCCGGAGCAGCTCCCACCTGCCGAGGATGTGAAGAGGGTACAACGGCGACTCGAATCCGAGACGAAGAAGCTGCCCAGCCAAAAGAAGGCAAGGAAGCCCGCGGGAAGTCAGGACTCGTGAGCACCCTCCCCCCCTCTCTGGCCCGCTTGTTGCCCCATCTCCGGCTTGTTTGTGATTGACGGGGGCGGCCCTGCGCCGCCCCTGCTTCCTTCTTCAGACGAGAGGTCCTGAAAAATGCCCACTTACGTTTACCACTGCGACGCCTGCGACACCACGTTCGAGGCAACCCAGCGCATGTCCGACCCGCCGCTGACCGAGTGCCAGTGTGGCGAAAAGGGACAGGTCAAGCGCCAGCTCAGCACCGGCGCAGGGGTCATCTTCAAGGGCAGCGGCTTCTACCAGACCGACTACAAGGGCAACGGCGCGTCCCCCCAGTCCGAGTCGAAATCCGAGTCCAAGCCCGAGTCCAAGGCCGACTCCGGAGGCTCCTGCGGCGCCGGCTGCGCATGCCACAACTGACGTTCCTCGTTAGCTGAACGAAGCTTGGCCATCCATTGTCCGAACGAAGATCCCCGGGTTCCGGCCCCGCACTTCACTGCCCCGGAACCCGCCTTCATTTCCGCTTACCTCCTTCACCCTGCCTACCCTTCATCCTTCATCCTTCATCCTTCCGCCTTATCCTCCGTTGACCCCAGCGTACGTGCCGCACAGACCAAGGACCCGCCTGCGGTGATCGCGGGGCGGGTTCTTTCAATCCCCTGGGGGTGACCTCCAATGCTCGACATCCGACTCGTCCGCGAACAACCCGACCGTGTCCGCCGAGGATTGGAGTCCCGCGGCGTGGACCCAGCCGTCGTCGACCGTCTGTTGGAAGGCGACGAGCGCCGCCGGCGTCTGCTCACCGAAGTCGAGACCCTGAAGGCGCGGCGCAACGAGCTCTCGCGCGAGATCCCCCAGCGCGCCAAGGCGGGCCAGCCCATCGAGGCCCTGAAGGACGACGCGCGCCGCATCGGCGAGCAAATCAAGGAAATCGAGGAGCAGCTCGCCGAAGTCGAAAGCGGCGATGGCGACATCCTGATGACGCTCCCCAATCTGCCGCATGAATCCACGCCGGTCGGCCGCACGGAGGAGGACAACGTCGTCGTCCGCACCTGGGGCGGGCCGCCGGTCTTTGGCGCGGAGCCCAAGCCCCACTGGGAGATCGGCACGGCGTTGGGCATTCTGGATTTCGAACGCGGAACAAAGATCTCCGGCAGCGGCTTCTTCGTCCTGAAGGGCCAAGGCGCGCGGCTCGAACGCGCCCTCATCCAATGGATGCTCGACACGCACACACAACAAAACGGCTACACCGAGATCGCGCCCCCCTTTGCCGTCAACAGCGCCGCCCTCACCGGCACCAGCCAGTTACCCAAGTTTGAGGAGGACCTGTACCGCATTCAGGATGAGGACCTCTTCCTGGTCCCGACGGCGGAAGTCCCCGTCACAAACCTGCACAGCAATGAGATCCTCGACGCCGCGGACCTGCCCACCAAGTACTGCGCCTACACGCCGTGCTTCCGCCGCGAAGCGGGAAGCTACGGCAAGGAGGTCCGCGGCATCACCCGCGTGCACCAGTTCAGCAAGGTGGAGCTGGTGTGGTTCACGAAGCCGGAGGACAGCTACGCCGCCCACGAGACCCTCACGAAGAATGCGACCGGTTTGCTCGAGGCCCTCGGCCTGCACTATCGCCAGCTTCTCCTCTGCACGGGCGACATGGGCTTTGGCGCGGCGAAGTGCTACGACCTGGAAATCTGGGCGCCGGGCATGAACCGGTTCCTCGAGGTAAGCAGTTGCTCGAACTTCGAGGACTTCCAGGCGCGCCGCGCGGGCATCCGCTTCCGCCGCGAGAAGGGCGCCAAGCCCGAATTCGTCCACACGCTCAACGGCAGCGGCCTCGCCCTGCCGCGGCTGATCATCGCCATCCTCGAGACCGGCCAACAGCCGGACGGCAGCGTGAAGCTCCCCGAGGCGCTGCACGATTACTTCGGCGCGGCGGAAATCCGCGCCGCGTCTTGACCGCGCCGGACATGACCGCGCCGCTGCACGAATGGCGCGTGGTGCTCGTGTCCCCCTCGTCGGCGGAAAACGTCGGCGCGGTCGCCCGCGTCATGCGCAACTTTGGCTGCGAGACGCTGTGGATCGTCGACCCGCGCTGTGAGGCATCCTCCGATGGCCCGGCGGGAAAGCTGGCGCGCTTTGCCAAGGACATCCTCGACAAACGTCGCGAAGTGGCGACGTTGGACGATGCCCTCGGTGACACGGTGTTCTCCGCCGCGTTGACACGGCGCGGCAGCGAGGAGCGGCCGCTAGACTTCACCGGCTTCGTACCGGCAGGCGAGCGCTGGATCAGCACCGGCGCCAAGGCATTGGTCCTCGGCCGGGAAGACCGCGGATTGAGCACCGACGAATGCGCGCGCTGCACATTGCGATGGGAGATCCCGACAGTCGAAGGCGAAGGCGGCTCGATGAACCTGGCACAGGCGGCAACCGTCGCGCTGGCCGGCGTCCTGGCCGCCGTGCCCGCCGATGCACCACCGGCCGCGAAGTCGCCAGCCACTCAAGCGGAGATCGACGGATTGGTCGGCCACCTGGAAGAGGTGCTGGCCGCGGTGGACTTTGGCCGCGGCGTGCGATTGGAACACAACGTCCACACGCTGCGCCTCATCGCCATGGGTGCAGGGCTTTCCACCGACGACGTGCGCCTCCTGCGCGGCATTTGCCGGCGCGTGATGAACAAGGTGGGGAAAGTGGAGTAGGCACCTGTGGACTGCGGCGGCCTTGGTCCGCCGTAGCAGCACGACGCCACCAATCATCCCTTCTGCTTCTTCAACCTCGACGGCGGCAGGGGCTTGGTCTTTACCAACTCGTGCGTCCTGCCCAGTTGGCGGAAGAACTCGAAATAACCGCTGATCGTCTTCCACACCTTCAGTTTGCTGCCACCGGCCTTCACGCCGTAGCGATAATACATCCCGACGCTGTCGCACTTCGGCTTGAAGATGCGCGCCTTGATGAGGATCTCCGCGTTGGCAACAAAGCCCACCTGCTCGATCCAGCGTTCGCCGTACAGCGTGATGCTGCGCTGGATCAGGTCCGCGCGATACGCGCGCATGAAGATGCTGTAATCGGAGATGCCCTTGATCGGATACATCACGCGCAGCATCGTGTTGATGCCCCAACTGTAGAGTCGCCGCATGGGCGGAAAGCCCTCGATGCGGCCGCCCTTCTCGTAGCGCGTCGCCGCCACGGCGTCGCAGCCCTTGCGGATCCTGGCGATCATCTTGGTGAAGATCGCCGGGTCACACGTGTTGTCACCCTCGGTCGTGAGGATCACGTCGGAGGGCTTTGCCAACTCGGCCGCCCGCGTCAGCCCGTTGCGAAACACCGCGCCGACGTTCTTGTTCGGGCTGTGCGTGATGATCTCCACGGGGAGGCGCTCGGCGTATTCCTCGGCCACCTCCTGCGTGCGGTCCGTGCTGCCGTCGTTCACGACGATGAAGCGGTGCTCGTAGCCCGCCTCGCCCAGGACGCCATGGATCTCGTCGAGGACCCGGGGAAGTCCCTCCTCCTCGTTGTAGGCTGGCACCACGATGAAGACGGTCGGCTTGGACATTTTCGTACACGCTGGCAAAATGGTATCCCTGCGCGGCACTTCTCCCCGCCCGCCTGCCGGGTGGGAAAGGGGATTATCGCACCCCAATGCGCCATGGACACCCTGCCCCATATCCCCTGATTCGCGCTCCATCGCCTCGCAAAGGGCTCAATCCTGCCCCACCCACGCCAGCCGCCGCAGTACCACCATGTCCCGCCGGGCGACCTCGCGCTTCATCACCACCTCCCACAACGCCGCCCCTTGCGGATCGCGCTCCACACGGGCCTCGAAGTCGTTTTCTTCCACGATCATGATCCGCGGCACATCGGGCAATTTGAAGAACTCCACCTCGTCATCGATTCGCGCCGTCGGAAACGGCGCGTGAAATGTGTAGCGCGGATGATCCGCGCGGCCGATGACGCCGACAGGGTACTTGGCCCCATCATCCTCCAGGAGCTCGGCGATCTCCCGGACGAAGGCGCGCGAACTCTCCCGCCCTTCGCCGGCGGGACCCACAACGCCGAACGTCGTGATCTGCAGCGCCGCCATCATCGCGATGACAGCCACGAATTGTGCCGCCCACCCGCGGCCGCCGCGCAGGACGGTCAACACGCCGACGACGCACAATCCCGCCAACGCCAGCAGCAACACCCCGTGGCCTGCATGGACAAGCAGCTCGCGACTGCGCACCATTTCCGGCGCCACCAAGCAGACCGCGGCAAACGCCGCCAGCGCCACACCAGTCAACCCCACAATCACCGCCACCACGCCTCCAAGCGCACGGTTCGCGGGACGTTCAAACACCACGCGATCCAGGAACCATCCCACGCCCAACGCCATCGCCGGGAACAGCGGCATCAGGTACATCGCCCGCTTCCCGGAAGAGAGGCACATCAGCGAAAACGGAATGAGCCACCACGCCACGATGGGCGACAGGCGCTCCCCATCCCGCCGGCCGGTGCGAAACCAATTCACCAGGAAACCCGCATACACCAATCCCCACAACGGCGCGATTTGCGTGAACATCGTCTCGAAGTAATACCAGAACGGCTCGCTGTGCGACACGTCCTCCTGGGTGATGCGGCCGACGACATTCTTGCCGATGAGTTGATCCAGCAGCGCGTCACCCGCTTCGTGCGCGACGGCCGACAGCCACACATAGCCCGGAATGACGATGAGTGGAATGCCCACGACCGGATGCGTCCCCAACACCAGCACGCGCCAATCGCGCAGGCGCACGGCATCGAAGGCGATCACGGAGAATACGAAGAAGAAGGACAGCGGCCCCTTGGTGTACGTGGCCGCGCTCATGGCGAGCCAAAAGAGGGTGGCAGCTCCCCAGCCGAGCTGGCGATGGTCCTTTCGCAGGAGCCAAATCGTCAGCGCGGCGACGTTCCACAACGCGAACTGCATGTCGAGCCGCGCCTCGGTGGACTCCTTTGCGTAGGTCAGGATCGTCGCGAGCACAAACGCGGCGAGCAATCCGACGCGACGGCCGAACTGGCGCCGGCCGATGGCATAGGTCATCAGCAGGATCGCAACCGTCGCCACATGCACGGGAAACCGCACCAACGGCGCGTGAATCTCCCCCCCGCTCAGCTCCATCATCAACGCATAGATGATGAACGGCAGCGGCGGCTTCTCGCCATACGGCTGGTCGTGCACATACATCACCAACCAATTGTCATGATGCGCGATGTTGTGGGCGACGTGGAGATAGAGCGCCTCGCTGCGGTCGGTGATCTCGCGAAAACCGGATGGAATCACCCACAGACAAACCGCCAACGCCACGATCACAAACACATCAAGCCGCCAATCGCGATCGCGGTCATTGAAGTAGTTGATCAGTGCGCTCATGCGTCCTGCTGTTCGTTCAATACCGCCGCGCGGGCAGCCTCGAGAGTGTAAAGTGACCCGGCAACCAGGATGACGCCATCGGGGCCCACCGCGCCGCGAGCCTGGTGCAGGGCCGATTCGATGTCCACGGTGGAGGTGGTGGGAAAGCCCTGCGCACCGGCCACGCGGGCCAAAGCATCCACCGGCGCGCCGCGCCGGCCGGGGACAGGATAGCAATGCACCCCGCCAATACCCACGGGCGCCAACGCACCCGCCAGAGCCGACAGGAAGCTGCCGTGGTCCTTGTCCCCCTGCATGCCCCAAACCAAATGCACGTTGGCCGGCTTGCCTGCCAACCAATCGCGCAGCGTCCGCCCGGCGGCCGCCGCACTAAGCGGACAATGCGCCCCATCGAGCACGATCGTCGGATTGCTCGCGATGATCTCAAAGCGCCCCTGCCACCGCACATCGCCAATGCCACGCGCCACCAAGACACGATGCGGCAATGGCCGCGCCGTTCGCGCAATGAAGGCCTCGCAGACGCGCAGCGCCACACCAAGGTTCTGAGTCTGATGCGTGCCGACAAGGGGCAGCGTCGCCTCAACGGTTTCATCGCCCCATGGAAAACTGACGTGTTGGCCTTCGTCACCAATGCCAAGGTTTGTCACCGGGATGGGATCAAGGACCGGCGCGCCGACTTCACTCGCCCGGGCCAGGATGACCTCCCGCGCGGCGTGGAAACTTCCCATGTCGGCGTGCGCGGCGGAGCCGGGCAATGGCTCGTCATACACGACAACGGGCACGTCGGGTTTGATAATCCCCGCCTTCTCCGCAGCGATCTGTTCGCGGGTGATGCCGAGCATTGACGTATGATCCAGGCCAATCGATGTGATGGCGCAAACGATCGGCGTGACGATGTTCGTGCAATCGAGCCGCCCGCCAAGACCGACCTCCAGCACGCCGGCCTGCACGTTCTCCGCGGCGAACTCGCGAAACGCAATGGCGGTCAGCACCTCGAACACGGTGCGGAATGTCTTCTCCGGCACGTGCGGATCATGCGGGCGCAGATCAATGAATGGTTCAATGCGCGTCGCGGCGGCGTTGAATTCGTCGAGCGTCCAATCCGCCGTGTCGAAGCGATACCGTTGGCCGTAGTGCGCAAGATGCGGCGAGGTGAAGAGCCCCGTGTGCAGGCCCGCCTCGTGCAGGATCGATTCGCACAGCGCCGCGGTGGAGCCTTTCCCCTTTGTCCCCGCGATGTGGATCCACGGCACGCCATCCTGCGGGTTTCCCATCATGGAAACCCAGCGGCGGAATCCATCGAGGTTGTATTCCACCTCTGTGTAAGGACGCGCATCCGGCCGGCGTTCCAAGTCCACAAGGCGGTCCAGAAAGGTAGTTGTCATCGGAGGCTTGCGAAAGTGGGAAAGGAGACTGCGGCTATCCGGTTATGGCTGGTTCGGTCTCGCGGGGAAGGATGACGCGCTTGCCGTCCGGCGCCTTCTGCCGGTACTGCCCGGCCAATTGACCGCACGCGCCGCTGACATCCAATGCCTTGGACCATCGCACGCTGACCGTCAAGTGCGCCGCGCGCAGCGCCGCGCAAAAACGGTCGATCGTCCCGTCATCCGGCCGCTCGTACGGCAGTGACGGATCCGGATTGTAGGGAATCACGTTCATCTTGCACGGGATGCCGTGCACGGCCTTGATGACCTGGCGCGCGTGGCGCTCGGAATCGTTGAGGCCCTTCATCAACACATATTCAAACGTGATTCGCTGCCGCCCGAGGGGAATCTCCCGGCACAGCGCCAGCAGCTCCTCCAGCGGATACTTGCGCGTGATGGGCATGATCTCCTCGCGCAGCTCCGCCGTGGGCGCGTTGAGGCTGATCGCCAGGGCCACGTTCGTTCCCGTATCCACCAGCTCGCGCAGGCCCGGCAGGATCCCGCTCGTCGAAACCGTCACCCGCCGCGGCGAGAAGTCCATCCCCTCCGCATCGATGAACACGCGAATCGCCGGAATCACATTCGGCGTGTTGAGCAGAGGTTCACCCATCCCCATGAAGACGATGTTGCGCAGCACGCGCCCATCATCCAACCGCGCCAGATAATGCCGCGCGTACAACGCCTGATCCACGATCTCCGCCGTGGTCATGTGGCGGAAGAAGCCGTTCTTCCCCGTGACGCAAAACTTGCAATCCACCGCGCAGCCAACCTGGCTGCTGATGCACAGCGTCATGCGGTCGGGTTGCTCCCCCACACCGGGCATCAGCACCGACTCGACCTTCAATCCATCGGCGAACTCGAAGAGGAACTTCGTGCTGCCATCGGCAGAGGCCTTCTCCGTGACGACGCGGGCAATGCCGCCAAACTGCGCATTCTCCGCCAGCCACGAGCGCATGGCTTTTGGCAGGTTCGTCATCTCGTCGAACGACCGCGCACCGTGGCGATGCACCCAATGGTAGAGCTGCTTGGCGCGATAGCCCTGAAAGCCGCCGCGCTCCAGCAACGCCGCCATGTCGGCCATGGCCATCCCGCGCAGGCACGGGCGTGTGTCGATGGTTGCGGTGGATGGGGACGGGGCGGGGAGGGCGTCGTTCGTCATGGCGGGAGGCTTATCGGCGGGGGGTGGCGCCCACGCAAGCCCGGAAACACCAATGCCACCCCCGTTAGCGAATCTTGGGAAGTCCGTAACGGCGTCTGAGCCGATTCTCCCTATCGATCTCCGACATCGTGGCCAGGATTCGTTCATCCTTTCGCGTGTCCCACTTGCGGGTTCTGGTTTGCGCTTCGACCTGGTATCCGGGCTGGCCCTCCAGCCGATCATCCGGTCGGACCGTCGCAACTGTGTCGCTTTCCTCAATCACATCCGGCTCCCGCATGATATTAAACATTTGGCGCTGCAGCCTTGCGATTCGGGCCTGTGTCTCCCGATCCACGCGGTCTGCCTCCATCGATTCCCTCAAACAATCCGCAATGGCCCGATTGTAGTGCACTTCCGCAATCCCTTGCTCTTTGCGGAAATCAAACTCCCATGGACCCTCCTTCGTGACAGGATTTTGGAAGCTCACTTTCGCCTTTGTCTCGATGCACACCTGCAGATCGCGTTTGAGGCGTTCGGCCTCCAACCGCCACTTCATCTCGTATGTCTTCGCGTCCTCCGATTTCGACCTGAGAGTCGCCGGATCCACCGACACCATCCTTGCCGCTTCGTTTTGAGCTCGGGCGAGCTCGGCAATCATCGATGCCTCCCGCTCCCGCGCCTCTGCCGCCGCACGCTCTGCCTCGATTTGCTCACGCCAGGGCTGCGTCGCCGAGCTGCGCGCACCCATGGCGTCTCCAGGGCGGGAACCATCCCTCAGCGCAACATAGCCAACGTAGGGAGCTGGCGCCATGATGGTGCGATCCCGCAGCCCTTGGCTCCCCATCGACAACAAGGTGACCATGGTCGGGATGAACTCGGTTGTGAAGCCTGATGGCAAAATGACATCGCAATCCCAGGTGTGCCACAAGGTTCGGTCGGGCGTCGCACGACCGGACCAGGCAATCTTGTGATCCCCCAAATGGACGTCATCTGCAGAATAGAATCGCAGCAACCCCTCGAAACGTGCCACGTGCACATCGCGCCGAGCCGATCGGAATGCACCGGTCACCTGTGAAGGTTTCCCCTCTTCTCCATGATTTACCAGCGTCACCGTGAACTTGAGCGCGTCGTACATCGTCCACCATCGGTCATCCCCAATCAAGCCGCGAAGCTCCTCCACTTCCTCCCCGAGTGAGCTGCCATAGCCAAAGTACGCCATCTGTGCCTTCAGACTTTCCTCATCCGTCGGCCGACCTTCCAACAGTCCAGCACACAAGAGCATCATCAGGCCAAAGAAGCTTGAACGCATTGCAGCCTCCCGCACTCACGAGATAAGGGCCTTGGCAAAATGTGATTGGATGCCATCAAATGACGCCTGTCCATCCGGGTCAATCCCATCCGCACAGACACTCATTACGAATAAGATGATTGAGAGATAATCAAAAACCCAGTCATCGTCTTAATAGGGCCTGTGAAATTGGGGACAACTCTTGTAAATCCAGACAGACCAGCGGCTCACGGTTCCAATCACTGGGGACAACCACTCGAACAACCCTTCGGACAAGTCTGTGTGTGGATTGTTAGATTTCCATGACCTCGCGGGCGACAACGGCCGTCCCTGTGAATGCCTGTGGAAAGCCGATTCGGCTCCCGGAATCGCGGTTCCTGCCTGAAATCACTCGATTTGCCGAAACCCTTTTCCCTCGTTTGGCCGCAGTCACGTCCCAAAGTTATGCACAGCACTTGTCCACAGCCATAGGGGAATACTGGAGGTCGTCTTACCAATTCGTAAGGCCAATAGAATCAGTGTTATAGAAACAAACCGTCCAGATTTCCATCATAATTCTGGACAGAGTTATTCACAGCCCCTGCCTTCAGCCGCGTCGGCCCTTGCGGCCAGGTTTGTGGGAGCGAAACGCCCGGCGGCGGGCTTCGGCCAGTTCCGCTTCGCGCCGACGAACCGTCTCCAGCTCACGTTGGAGTGCCATGTAGCTCTGCAACCGCTCGGCATCGAGTTCCTCCTCCTCGATGGCCTGCAAGACAGCACACCCTGGTTCGCTGGAATGAGTGCAGTTCGAAAAGCGGCAAGACTTCGCCAATTCTTCGATATCGGCAAACGCCTCCTCCAGCCCCTCCTGACTCGTCGTCCACAGTTGGATCTCGCGAATGCCGGGCGAATCGATGATGGAGCCATGACCCGGAATGACAAACATCTCCCGGGTGGTGGTCGTGTGCCGCCCCTTTCCGTCGCCGCGGCGCACGTCGCCGGTGGCCTGGCGCTCCTCGCCCAGGATCGCATTGATCAGCGTCGATTTCCCCGCGCCGGAGGAGCCCACGAAGATCACCGTGCCGCCCGGTTGCAGCAGCGAACGCACTTCCTCGATTCCTTCCTCGTGCAATGCCGACACCACATGAACCTCTGCCTGCGGCGCGGAATCGCGGACCTCGAACTCCAGCGCCGCGCGCAACTCCTCGTCATCGATGAGATCCGCCTTGTTCAGCACGATCACCGGCCGCGCGCCGCTTTCGCGCACGATCACCAGGTACCGTTCCAGCCGGCGGATGTTGTAATCCTCCGTCATTCCCATGACGATGACGATCGTCTCCACGTTTGCCGCGATGACCTGAGGGACCGTGCGCGTGCCCTTCGACTTGCGGATCAACCGCGTGCGCCGCTCCAGCACCTTGTGGATGTGCCACAGCGTCTCCCCCACCTGCGGCCCGATGACCACCCAATCCCCCACCGTCGGCATTTCCGCCCATGTTTCCGCATCGCGGCGCAGGACACCCTTGATGCGCGCGGCCTTCTCCCCCTCTGGCGTCAGCACGGCATACTGCCCCGGATGCCGCGCGAGGATCCGGCCCGGGAGCAACGCGCGCGACTCATCGGCGGACAACGCCGCGCGCGCCGCGTCGTATTCCGCAGCCCGTGCATCGTCCCAACCAAGATTCAGCCAGTCCGTATCCGTCGCCCATGGCGCCATCTTCTGCTCCCGTTGCCACGAACCATGGCGCCGGAAACGCGCGCGGATAAAGGGGAATGATGGGCGACGATGAAGCAACAGAGTGCGCAGCGGGCACAGGGAACCGGAGAAATCCAATTCTCCGCGTTCCCTGTGCTCTCCGTGCCTGATTCTAGTCCGTGGTTCCCCGCTTCGCCTCGCGCTCCACAACCACCCACGCGAGAAGCAACATCGCCAGGATCGCCGGGAACTGGTTCCAGCTCGGAAGCTTGTAATCGTGCAGGAAGAAGAGCATCACCATGAACGACCCGAACAACGCCATCATCAACCCATAGCCCGCCTTGAGCGCGAACAACCGGTTCCGCGCATCGAAGACCCCCCACAACATCAACACCCCGCCGGTCAACTCCACCGCGCCGATGATGAACTGCGACAACCGCGCCGCCAGCACCGTCACCCCCGTTCCCTCGCCAAAGAAATGCGCCATCAGCGGAAGGAACTGCTCGTTGTACCGATCCTTCACAACGCCCGGGTGAAAGGATCCCACCGTGGCGACGAAAAAGAAGACACCAAGCACAAAGGTAAGGACGATGACCGGTGAGGGAAGGCGATTGATGGACAAGGGCTCGAGTCTCCCGAATAGTTGCAGGAGACTGAACAAGTCATCTGTCGATCGTCAAGAGGGTGTTTTCAGACTGGGCGGCCCGGGCGAGCTCCTTGTCCAGCGTGGCCAGCGGCACCTGAAGTCTCAGGGCGAGCTTAAGGTAGGCTGCATCGTAGGCGGTCAGGTTGTGCCGCACGGCCAGCGCTTGAATTCGCCGTGCAGAAACCCAAGGGTCACTCGAATCGATCGCGATGGGTAATTGCGCAAGAAAGTTGAGCGACCATACTTCATACTCGCCCGAGATGCGATTGCGCCTTGCCGACTGCCGCAACACGTTGACGACCTCTGACAACCAAATCATGGGAACATGGGCCGTTTGTTGATCCAGAAGATCACGAGCGCGTGCAGCGTATTGGTCCGACTCGTCCTGAAGCAGCCAACTCATCGTGATGGAACTATCCAGGACGAAACTCATCAACGGCGTCCCTCATCCCGATAGGCGCGCAGCGTTTCCATGTCGATGTTGACCCCGGCCCTCTTCTCCCGAAGTTGCTTGAACATCTCCGCCACCGAAGTCGCGGCATCCTGCTTCCCGGCCTTTGCACGATCAATCGGCCGGTTCTCGATTCTCGCAACCACTTCACCATCTCTGACGATCAGGATCTCCGTCTGCTGGGATGCCCCCTGCAGAAGCGATTCGGCAAATTCTCCCAGTTCGTTGGGTGTCACGGTCTTCATAGGCGATCCACCACCTTTCCGAACGAGGCATACCGAAGAATCCCCCGCCCGTCAATGCCACAAGAGACACGCGGGTCATGGCCGGATTCGGTTCATGATGATGCCGTTGGGATGGATGAAGTTGCGGGAGGGATTTCGGTGGCCGATGCGCCGCAAGCAAGCCTTGCGGCGCAAACAGGGGCAGCAAGCGGCCGCACTCCGCAGCCACGCACTCCGCAGCCAACCTTTATACTTTATTCATTTCCTTTATACTTCTCTCTCACGATCCTCGCCAACCCCCTCGAAAACTTCTCCGCGTCCGCTCCGGACAGGTGCGACCATTCGGGGCAGTCGAAGCCGCCCAGTTCGGGATAGTCCTCGAAGTGAATCCCCAGGCATCCCGTCTCCTGCAGAAGCGGCTCCCAATGCGCCTCGCGCGGCGCGGTCTCGTTCTCCCATTCGCGCAGCCAACCCGTGGACGGGAAGCGCACGAAGATCACATCGCCGCCGCGATCGCGAATGGCCTTCACGTCCGCGGCGACTTCCGCGCGCATCTTGCCCACCAACTCCGGCGGCAATGCCGTCGCCATGGAGAACAATCCCTGCCAGATGCCCTTGATGCGATCCTGGAACGCGGGATCCTTCTCGAGCTTCTCCCACATCACCTCGCGACGGTCGAGGCGGTTGACCGCCAGGAACGGGGGAAACTCCGGCGGCAGCATCACGCCATCGCGATTGGGAAGCTTCACGCGCGTCTCGATCAACTTGCCGAGCGTCAGGTCGTTGTTGAGGAAAGCGAGCATCCCCTCGATGCGCACGGCGATCTGTTGCCCGAAGCGTCCGGAGAGTGTGCGCCTTGGATATTTCTCCACCCACGACGCGGATTCCTCCAGCAGCGGCCCGCCCGGCATCCAGAACAGGTTCGGCACATAATCGCAGATGACGATGCCACGGAAGCCTTCGTCCTGCGCGAGATCATGCAACACCGGCCGCACGACGCCGCCATCCATCGCCAGGTTCACGACGGGCAGGCCGCCGAAGGCCTCCGACATGATGTCGTGGTCCAGGCCGAAGCGGATGCGCGAGGCGCCGGTGATGACGAGCACCTTGCCGTCGTCGTGCCTCTTCACCCGGTCGCGCGACATGGCCCACAGGTCGGGCGTGTCGCGAATGCTGGGCACATAGCCCGCCGCGCGCGCGGTCATCTCCCAGCCACCCAGCATCACAACCGCCGCGACGACACCAACCGCCAGCACGCGCACCCACGGCTGCAGCGGAACCGTGCGGATCTTGCGAATTCGCTCAAAACTGGAAATAAATGAACGCATCGCCGCCTCCTTGCGCGATCACAATGGCAACAATCATGAATGCCCAGATGATGGAGACCAGCCACCAGGGCGTGTCCTCCACCAAGGCCTCGTGCGTGGTGTGGCGCATGATCCAATGCGCCAGCATGATGAGTCCGTACACCAGCAACACCGTCGCGATGGAGGTGGTGGTGAGGATCTTCACACTCTCGCCGCTGAAGCCAAACATCGATCGGATCAACCGCCACGCGCACGCGAACGATTCCGCGCGGAAGAAGACCCAGGCAACGCAGACGAGGAAGTTTGTCAGCAGGATGAGCAGGATCTCCGCGAGACCCGTCTGGAAGAACGCCAGATGGCCGAGCGCGCGCTTGCCGAGTCGTTCGCCGATGAGGTACAACCCATGCAGGCCTCCCCACACCACGAACGTCCACGCCGCGCCGTGCCACAAGCCGCCGATCAGCATGGTCAGCATCAGGTTGATGTACGTGCGCACGACACCATGCCGGTTTCCACCCAGCGGGATGTAAAGGTAATCGCGCAGCCAGCTCGACAACGTGATGTGCCACCGTTGCCAGAAGTCGGAGAATCCAATGGCCGCATAGGGGAAGCGGAAGTTATTGGGAATGAGAAAGCCCAGGCACAGCGCCGTGCCGATGGCGCATGTCGAATAGCCCGCAAAGTCCGAGAAGATCTGGCCCGAGAAGGCCAGCACGCCGGTCCATGCATCCAGCGTGGACAGGCGGTCCGCCGCGCCGAAGACATCGTTGGCCACCTTGGACAGCAGGACGTCCGCGACGACGATCTTCTGGAACATGCCCAGCGTCAGCAGCAGCAGGCCCCAGCACATCTGGTCCGCGGCCACGCGCTTGGGCTCCACGCATTGCGGCAGGAATTGGCTGGCGCGAACGATGGGCCCCGCCACCAGTTGCGGAAAGAACGTCACGTACAGCGCGAAGTCCAGGAACGACTTCACCGGCGACAGTTGCCGGCGATAGATGTCGAACGTGTACGTCACCGTCTGGAACGTGTAGAACGAGATCCCCACCGGCAGGATGATGCTCCACGGCGCGGGCTCGAACGGCACGCCCATGTTGTTCATCAGCACGGTGAAGTTCTCGAGCACGAACTCGCCGTACTTGAAGTACGCCAGCAGTCCGAAGTTGCTGACGAGGCTGGCGCCAAGCAGCAGGCGCCGCTTCATCGGATCCGCCGTGCGCCCCAGCCACTTGCCGCAATACCAGTCGATCAGCGTCGACAGCCACAGCAGCAGCACCAGCGGCGGGTTCCACGCGGCGTAGAAGACGTAGCTGGCCAGTAGCAGGAACCCCTTGCGGAGTTTCCATGGAGTTGGAAATTGATAAAGGACCAGAACAACGACGAAGAAGACAACAAACGTCAACGAGTTGAATAGCATCGAGACTCCCCTCGATTGATACGTTGGACTTCAGACCGTGCACCAATAAGACCGCCAACCACGACGGGTAGGCCGTGGGGGGCGGAATTCCCGGGGGATTGACCGACTCTGCCGCAAGGGGAAAGTCGACAAAGCCTCGGCGCAATGCGATTTTTTGGGCGAACAAACGATAGATAGGTACAAAAGTCGCAACCATGCAACATTTCACAAACCCACGACCAACCGTGTTGTTGCCAGAATGCAACGTGGAGACGAGCGGGCGCCGCGCGTTCCAATCGGACTCGCCCATGTAGTGCCGCCGCTTCACGCACGAGGGTTCGCGATCGGAAATCCACTCCGTTGCTCCTTCACGATGGCTACCATCCACACAACGCGATTCGTTCTTGAACCCCCTCGCCCATCATCTCACCCGCAACCAACTCGGAACTCCACCTCCCTCTCGGGCAAGGATGCCCAAGCTCCGTTCGGTTGACGCGAAACGTACTGCCTGTTTGGGCCAGCCCACGCCCATGCTCTGTTTTTTCAACGAGGAACGAGAAACCAGGAACGAGGAACTCTCTTGCATTTCCGTTGATCCGGGGCCGGTGCCCGGCGCGAGTCTCCATGGATGGCCAACCCCCCGGATGGGGGTATCACCGCGCCGGAACCTTCATGCGAAACTCTTCCTCAGCCAGCCTCTCGTTCCTCCTCGGTCTCTCCCTCATCTTCGCGGCTTGCGGCAGCGGCCCGGCAGCCGACGGCAACGGCGCCAACGCCGGTGGCGAATCCGCCGAGGCACCGACCCCCACCCCGGAGGTCCGCGAGCGCACCTACCTGACCTCCGTCCTGACCCGCCAGGTGGAGCGCGGCCAGATCAGCGCCTCCATCGCCACCACCGGCTCGTTGATCCCGGGCCGCAGCGTGGCGGTCCGCGTCGAGGAAGCCGGCCGCCTGCACTTTGAGCGCCCCTGGCGCCAGGGTGACATCGTGGAGGCCGGCACCCTGCTGGCCCGCATCGAGAGTCCGGCGCTGGAGCGCGAGAAGGAAATTCGCGAGGCCGACGTTGAGATCCAGTTGCAGAACCTGGACCTCGGCCAGCGCACACTGGAAAACCGCATTCGAGACTACCAATCCCTGCAGGACCTGTACGCGCGCGGCATTTCCGCCCAACGCGAGGTCGACTCCGCCCGCCTCGAACTGGAGCGTGCCCGCAACTCCCAGCGCCAGAACCAGATCAATCTGGCCCGCGCCGAGGCCAGCCTGCGCGAGCTCGACGATCGCTTCGAGGCCCTGACCATCGAGGCCCCGTTCACCGGAATGATCGTCTCGCGTTCCACGCTGGAGGGGCAGGGCAAGTTCCAACGCGGCTTCGGCCAGGAAGCCATCACCGACTACGAAGGCCTCAACGTCTCGGTCGGCCACGTCGTGTGCGGCCTCATCGACCACAGCCAGATGATCATGCGGTGCGACGTCACCAGCAAGGACGTGGGCGCCATCAGCCTGGGCCAGGAGGCGGAGGTCGCCATCTATGCCCAGGAGGACATCCGCCTAACCGGCCAAGTCGCCGCCATCTCCAGCAACGTCAACCCCGACACCCGCGCCTTTGATGTCGATATCCTGCTGCCGAACCCCGACGGGCTGCTGAAGCCAGGCATGTTCGGCCGCGCGGAAATCGTCACCGAGCGCCGGCTCGACGTCATCGCCGTCCCGCGCTCGGTCGTCACCCGGCGCAGCAACCGCGACGTGGTCTTCATCGTGGATCAACCGGCCGACGCTCCCTACGAAATCGCCAAGATGGTTCCCGTGGATCTGGGGCTGGAGGGACGCGAGGACATCGAGATCACCTTTGGCCTGCGCTCCGGCGACCGCATCATCGTGCGCGGATTCGAAGTCCTTCAGGACTCGACACCCATCCGCCCCATCGACGAGGACGCCCCCATCACCCGTGAGGATTTCTCGGTCCCGGAGGTCGAGCAACCCGCCACGGAGGAGCAACCCGTCGCGGAGGCGACCCCCGAAGCCGAAGGTTCGCCCGCCGCAAACGGGGAACCAGAGGCCGAGCAAGCCCCCGCCGAGGACACATCCGGGCAGGAAGAGTGACCCACAGGCCCCCACCACCGGAATCCCGGAAGGAAGCGCCATGGCCCCGCGGAGCCGGGGCGGTCGTCTCTGTCCTGCTCGTCGTCTTTCTCATCGTCCACTTCCTCTCCGCCTTCGTGCTGCGCGCCGACCCGGATGAGTACCAGATGCTGGGCGCCGCCTTTGCCACGCTGCGGGGAGAGGCCCTGTTCGTCGACGTGTGGGACAACCACGGCCCGGCCATCACCTGGATGCTGGCGGCGATGTTGCGGCTGTTTGGCACCAACACGGCCACGGTGATCCTCCCGATCCGCGGATTCTTCGCCGGGATTTCGCTTTTGACGCTGCTTCTCGTCTACATCATTGCGCACCGTCACGTCTTCCGCAGCAAGGTCACCGCGCTGTTGGCCGTCACGGTCTGCGTGACCACGGTCCCCATCGCGGCAAAGGGCTACGAGATCCGCGGCGACAATCCCATGAACATCCTGTGGGTGTTGTCGCTGCTGCTGTGGTTGCGCGCCGCGCGGGCGAACTCGTTGGTGCACTTCTTCCTGGCGGGCCTCGCCCTCGGGGCCTGCTTCTTCTTCAGCGTGAAGACCCTCATGCTGGGCCTTGCCGTGGGCCTGCTCTTCATCACGTGGTGGTACATGGAGCGCCGCGTGCGCCTCATGCCCGTCGTGGTCTTCGGATTGGGCTGCGCCATTCCCTTCGCGCTGATGCTGCTCATCCTGTGGCAACAGGGGCAGCTCGACGCGTTCCTGCACGATTACCTGGGCAAGAACCTCTCCCGCGACCCCGCCAATCTCGGCGATGGCTTTCGCCGCATGCGCCGCAGCGGCAAAGTCTGGATGGTCGCCACGTTCCTTTCGCTCGTCTATGGCCTGCGCATTTACTGGAAGCCCGCGAACACCAAGACCCTGCGCCTGCTATGGCCCTTCACCGCCTTCCTCCTGTTCCAGTTCCTCTTCATGCTCCCGACGCACTACCTCCAGAGCATGCTCCCCATCATGCCGTTCACCGCGATCTTCTTCGCGTGGATGGTGCAGGACTTCCTGCGCGACGGCACGACTTTCGGACCGCGGGCCGCCGTGGTCGCACTGTTCGTGGTGCTCGCCATGTTGTGGACCGATGTCGCGCGCATCCCGCGCAAGGTGAAGGACGGCGGCCTCCTGCCGCCGGAGATCCGCCATCACGCAGCGATGTTGGAAGCCATCCCGCGTGGCGCCCTGGTGCTCTCCGGACAGCCATTCCCGTACCTGCGCGATCATCCGCTGCGCATCAAGTCCTTCGTTTCCGTGCTTCGACGCCAAATCCGCCGCGGCGAACTCGATCCCGAAATCCCGCAGAATCTGGCGGAGCAGGACGTTCCCTTCGTCGTTCTGGAACATCGCGTCCTTCAGATGCCGCAGGAGACGCTGGACTTCATCGCCGCCCACTACATTCCCGTCGAACCCGCGCCACTCATGGCCGCCGGCATGGTCGTGCCGCGCGACCAATCAACCCCCGTCGAAATCGTCGTCGCCGGCAAGTACCATTGGAATGTCGACGCCCTGGCCATCAACGGCGAGCTCGCCACCAATCCCGTCCACCTCCCCGACGGCACCTACACACTGACATGGGAAGGCGACGAGGATCTCACCCTGTGCGTCCTCCCACCAGATCATTGGCGCACAGTGGAGGAGCAAACGACACCGGCCTTCGAAGACGAGGAAGACAACGAGAGCCAGGACTAGGGAACTCTTTGCAAGGATACATCCAACTTGTATTGAAGAGGGGCACCCTATGGAGCGCCGGGCTCCTGCCCGGCTGTCGGGCCGATGGCCTTTACTCACATACCAAACGCCCCTCAGCTCGCACACTCTCTCAGAATCCGAACGCAATCGGCACAATGGCCAAGCAGGAGCTTGGCGCTCCATAGGGGGGTGAGAAGTCAGAATGCCAAGCCAGCTGACGGTCTCATACTTTTTCGCCACCCTGAACTCACTATCCCTCCTTCACCGCCCGGGCAATATCCGCCAACACCGCCAAAAAATCCGACACAATCCGCAACACCACTCCGGCAATCATCACCCATTTCGCCACACCCAGGAGCAATAGCCCCGTTGCCGGGTTGCCGGCGCCTAACGTCAGGAGCGAGAGAGGAGTCGACACAACAGCCAGCGTTATCAGCGCGGTGGAGGCAGCCCGATACCCCAACCCCGTCGGCTTGATCGGATCCAACTCCGACCGTCTCCCTTTCTCGCGTCCCATCGCCTCGTGTTCGTTCATGGCATCGCCTCCTTGAAATCCTCGATTGCCTATATCCCTCGCCCCACCCCACGCTGGGAGAAAGCAGAATATTGGATCGCAGCGCCCAATGCCTACCTCCCCCCACCGCGCCCCGAATCCGTAATTTCTTAATCCTTTATCCTTTATCCTTTATCCTTCCCTCCCCATGTTCCTCGGCCTCTACATACACGTTCCCTTCTGCAAGCACGCGTGTCCGTACTGCGATTTCTACAAGATTGAACTGCGCGAACGCCCCGCGCGCGAACGCCTCGAGTTCCCCGCCATCGTCCGGCAGGAGCACGAACTCCTGCTCGGCGCGCATCCAAACCTGCTTCATCGCGCCATCGACACGATCTACTTCGGCGGCGGCACGCCCAGTACGCTTTCACCTCCCACTGTCGCAGAACTGATCCGCCACCTCACACAAACCCACGGCACATCGCCACAACCGGAAGTCACGCTGGAGGCGAATCCGGAGAACCTGACGCCCGGCCGCTGCGAGGCATGGCTCAACGCCGGCATCACGCGACTTTCCATCGGCGTGCAAACATTTCAGCCGCGCCATCTCGAACGGCTCGAGCGCCTCCACGGTCCCGACACCATCAACCGCGCCATGGACAACGCACGCGCGGCGGGCTTCACCAACATCTCCATCGACCTGATGTTTGCGCTGCCGGAGCAGACCGAAGCCGAATGGCTCGAATCGCTCGACATGGCCATCGCCCTGCAGCCCGATCATCTATCCTTCTACGGTCTGACCATCCACGAGCAGACGCCGTTTCACGACGAAGCGGAATCCGGACAGTTGGTTCCCATCGCCGAGGACATCCAGGCGAGCATGTACCTCGCCGGCGCCGAGCGCCTCGAACGCGCGGGCTTCGAGCATTACGAGATCAGCAACTTCGCGCGCCCCGGATTCCGCAGCCGCCACAACCAACGCTATTGGTTGCAACACGACGTTGTGGGCCTTGGTCCCGGCGCCCACAGCAACCTCGGCCCCGTGCGGTGGCGAAATCCCGAGGACATCGACGCATGGCGCGCTGCGATCAGCAACTGGGCACTGCCGCGCACGACGCCCATCACGCTCGACCTGCAAACGGCGATGGAGGAGGCCATGTTCCGCATGATGCGCCGCCGCGATGGATTCCCCTTCGACGCCAAGGACGATGCGTCAGTCTTCTTCCACACATGGCTGCAATCCCCCCGCGGCGAAGCGGCAACGCGCGAAGGATGGATCGCACAAGACAGCCACTCCGCCCGCCTCACCCGCGAAGGATGGCTGCGCTCCGACGCGCTGCTCCTCGACATAGTGGGGAGCAGTGACATGCAGTTGGAATAGCTGAACACCCGGGCAGGGATGTCCAGGCTCCCTTTATCCTTTATCCTTTAGCCTTTATCCTTCTAAGCACCCTTCCCGGCAATCCGCGTTCCCAATCCGCTTCCTTCACCAGTCGCATGGGCAGGTACCATAAATGCCGCAGGCGATTGCGAAGCGGCGGGCCATAGTAGCGGTTCCACGCGGGGATGCGCTCCGGCATTTCCGCCATCGTTTGCCGGCACGGCGTGCATCGTCCGCACGCAAACCCGTTTGGTGTCGGCTTGTGGCAGAACCATGTCATGTTCATCAGATCGAGAAAGCCATCGCTCCGGGCGATGCGCAGCATGTCGATCTTTGAATAGCCCAGCAACGGCAGATGAAAGCACGCGAGCAGCTTCAACCCGTCATCGTCGTCATCCGGCGCGAGCATGTAATTCTTTCCGGCGGCATCACTGCATTCGCGCACATGATCGCCCAGCGACGCGCGCGTCTCCTTCCGGTGAATGCACAAATCCATTCCATGCAAATTGTGCTGCTGCACGTAGGCCCACAGCCATGCATACTGCGGTCCCAGGGGGACGCGGCCGCGCAGCAGCCCAAGTCGGCGCTCACCCTGCGCCACGAGTTCGGAATCGATTTGAGAACCGAGCGAAATCCTCAGCGGTGCGAGGACCTCTGCCCCCTGCGGAAACCGCGCCGTGATCGCCACCCGCAGTCTTTCCAGCGCCATCAGCTCCTGCGGCATTCCCGCCCGGCCGGTGGTGATGATGTAATGCGGCTCGATGCGCACGCCGCCGCGGCGCGCCAATTGAATCACGCGGAAAGTCGAATCCCAGCCACCCGTCCAGAAAATGCGAATGGATTCCATCGGGCGGCCATCTTCCCCTATTCGCCGCGGATGCGCGGATCGATGAATCCGTAGAGGAGATCGACAAACAGATTAACCAGCACGAAGATCACCGCCATCATGATGACGCAACCGGTCGTCACGGGATAGTCGCGCTGCATGATCGATTGGATCAGCATCTGGCCGATGCCGGGCCAGTTGAAGACCTGCTCGACGACGACCGAGCCGCCCAGCAGCGCGCCCATGGCCAGGCCCGCCACCGTCACAAACGGGATCAGCGCGTTGCGCAACGTGTGCTTGAAGATGATCTGGGGACGCCGAAGGCCCTTTGCCCGGGCCGTGCGGATGAAATCCTGGTGCATCACCTGGAGCATCGACGAGCGCAGGATCCGGCACAGGAACGCGCCGGTGCCCACGCCCAACGTCAGCGCCGGCAGGATCAGGTGATTCAGCCGCTCCCAGAGCCAACCATCCCCGGCCCCCGCGGGCGGCAACCATTGCAGCTTGCGCGAGACGAGCAGGATCAGCTCCAACCCCAGCCAGAACGCGGGCATCGCCAGGAAAATGAACACGAACACGCGCGTGATGTTGTCGATGGTCTTGCCCCGATAGACCGCCGAAACCACACCCGCAAGGATCCCGATCAGGCTGGAGATTGCGATCGCCAGGAACGCGAGTTCCGCCGTGCGCGGCAGCCGCTCCATCAGGATCGTGAACACCGGCCGGCCCGAAACGATCGACGTCCCCAGGTCACCCCGCACCAGGTTCCACATCTGCATGAAGTACTGAACGATGTAGGGTTTGTCGAAACCCCACCGCTGGCGCGCAATCTCGATGGCCTCCGGCGTTGCCTCCGGTCCCAGCAGCAACGTCACCGGATCGCCACCGGGGATCACGCGCATGATGATGAAAGTCACGATGGTGACCCCGAGCAATGTCGGGACCAACTCCAGCAGTCGGCGCAGGATCAGTGTCGTCACAGCTCGCCACCCTCCGCGCCCTCAGCATCTTCCTCTCCGTCGTCCGTCGTGACGTCGTGGAAGAAATACATGTTCGACGGGTTGGCCCGGTAGCCCTTCACCCGGTCGCGAACCCCCTCGACGATCTGGCCGTAATAGGCAAAGATCCAAGGGGCGTCCTCGACGACGATCTCCTGGATGCGGCGGTAGATCACCTCGCGCTCGGCCGGCGTGACCTTCAGGGCATACTCGTCCAACAATTTATCCACCTCCGGGTTGCTGTACCACGAGGAGTTGCTGGTCGAAGTCGACAGGAACAACGGCCGCAGGTAGCCGTGGGCCGTCTCGCCACCCACCCAACCGCCCAAATACATGTTGTAGGGCTTCAGCCCCGGTGGGCGGCGATATACGGAGCGCTCCTCCGGATCGCGGAACTCGTCAATCTTGTCCCAGTAGGCCGCGTTGTCAAAGATCTTCAGCTCGACGCGGATGCCCACCTTCTCCAGGTCGCCGATGATCGCCTCCGCCACGTCGCGGTATTGTCCGACCTCCTGCGTCCACAACTCCACATCCACCCCGTTGGGATAACCCGCTTCGGCGATCATGGCCTTCGCCTTCACGGGGTCATAATCGTACACGGGAAGGTTGGGGTTGTAACCCGAGACCACCTCCGGGAACGGGCCCTTTGCCGGCGTGCCCGCGCCCATCAGCACATACTTCACCATGTCATCCTTGTTGATGGCGTGGTTTGCCGCCCGACGCATCAACACATTGTCGAATGGCGGCTCGTTCACATTGAACCCGACGTAACGGATCGAGAGCTGTGGCACCGATTGAAGCTCCACGCCCGGTATCTTCGCGGCGACCTCAGAGTGCTTGTAGAACAGGCTGGCGATGTCGATCGTCCCCTGCTCCAGCAGGATCAGGCGCGTGGTGTGCTCCTTGATCGGGCGGAACTCCAGGCGCTCGAGGTGATAGATGTCCGGGTTCCAGTAATCCGGATTCCTCTCGAACTTGATGTGAATGTCGTCGCGCCACTCCACGAAGCGGAACGGCCCGGTCCCCACGGGATTGCGGGCGATCCCCTCTCCCAACTCATCGAAATTCTTCCGGCTCGGGAACCGCGCCCAAGTTCCGGCGAACAACTCCGGCAGGACGCAGTTGGGCGTCTTCATGTGAAATGCCACCAGATGATCGTCCAGGACCTCGATCCAATCCAGGTCCTGGATCAGGTACGCCCGCGTGGAAGCCGTTGCCGGATCCTTGATCCGCTCGAAGTGCCACTTCACGACGTCGGCATTGAAGGGTGTGCCGTCATGGAACTTCACCCCCTCGCGCAGGTGAAAGTACCACGTCTTGCAATCGTCGGGCGTCTCCCACTTCGTGGCCAGCAGCGGGGCGAGTTGCAAGTCGTTGTCCCACTCCACCAAACCCTCCATCACCTGCCTGAAGACGGAGCTTTCCTGGGCATAGCGCTGCTTGGCGGGATCGAACGTCGCGATCGTGTCCGAATAACCATAGATGACCGAGCTCTCCAGCTCCTCTGGCGGACGCTTGTCCACACATCCCGACAGCACCAACCCCCCAAGGGCCAGAACCATCAACCTCCACAAGGGCCACAAACCACGGCGCACCGCCATTGACACGACACCCGGACAAGGAATGATCACGCGCCGCCGACGGTGGGGCACCCCCCAACCCGTGTCAAGACGCGCGATACGAAGGCAGGAGCAGGGATTCAGGAAACAGGATTCAGGAAACAGGAATCAGGAGCCGGGGATCTGGAGTCGGGAGTCACATTTCAAGACCCAATGATTTGGGATTAGGGATCGGCCAAGCCTCACCGCCGCGCCACCTCCACAACCCCCCCCCCCCCAACCCCAACCCCCCATGCGAATTTTCATCCTTCATCCTTCCGCCTTCATCCTTCCCCTTCTGCTCCTGCTGTCCGGCTGCGGCAAGGATTGGACGGCTCCGCCGACCGCCGCCGCCACGCCGCCCCAAACCACCCTCCCCCGCCTCCCCATTCGCCAAGCCATCGCCGCCAGCGAAAGCCGCATCAACACCTACCGCGTCCTCGAAGGCGATCGCTCCGACGGCACCATCAGCCACACCACCATCCCATGGGACATGGAGACCGCCACCTGGCGCACCTACGAATCCGGCGGAGGCCACGTGCAGTTTCGTCTCCTCCCCGATGCTGGCTATGCCCTGACCGAAATGCACAGCCCCCGCAACGCCGCGACCATCCTCTTTGACCAACCCCTGATTCTGGCCCCGGCCGAGATCCCCTTCCGCGAACCCCACACCCACACCGCCACCTTCCAAGGCTGGGCCCGAGGCTGGTCCCCCCGCCGCGGCACCATCACCGTCACCACCGAATTCCTCGGCCTGGAAGACACCACCGTCCCCATCGGCACCTTCATCGAATGCGCCATTGTCCAGGCCCACATCCGGATCACCCTCCCCTACGGCCTCTCGCTGACCATCGACCACCGCCAATGGCTGCACCCGGCGGTGGGCGACGTGCGCCGCGAAGTCCACGGCCGCCTGGCCTGGGCCGGCCTCGGCGTCCGCCGCTACCACCGCGTTCTGGAGCTGATAAAGACCGAGCCGCTGGACGCGATGAAACGGCAGGAGATGATTGGGGAGGGATAGGCCCTTGACAATCATGCACCCGATGGGTGCATGATTTTTCCGGGAGGTGGTGGGTGGATATACTCTTCGCCAGCAAGAAGATTGAGAAGCAGATGAACAGCGCGTCCGCCCGCCAAAAGGCCTATGGCGAACGCGCCAAGGTGATTGGACGTCGCCTCGACGACTTGTCAGCCCTCCCAAACCTGTCGGAAGCCTCCGGCTTACCCGGACAATTCGAAGCCCTTAAGGAAGACCGAACCGGCCAGTTCTCCCTCAGGCTTTCTGCCAACTGGAGGCTCATTTTCGAACCCGCAAACGATCCGATCCCCACACTGGAAGATGGAGGGATCGACCTGACAAGAGTCACCGCCATCCGCATTGTCGAGATCGTGGACTATCACTAGAAGGAGAGAGCCCATGCCTCAAGTCATTAACGAATACCTACCCGACACGGTTTCTCCACCACGCGAGACTCTTCGGGAGCTCTTGGAGGAACGATGCATGTCCCAGGCCGAACTCGCCAAGCGCATGGGCAAGACACCCAAGGCCATCAGCGAACTTCTGTCGGATACGGATGATGTCGCCATCACTCCGGAGACAGCACTGCAGTTGGAGAAAGCCATTGGTCCATCTGCCAGATTCTGGCTCAATCGGGAAAGCGCCTACCGGGAGTTCCGGGCCAAGCAGGAAGAGAAGGAGGAAAATGAGAAGGCGATTTATTGGCTCGATTGTCTACCCTTGGCTGAACTGCGAAAGCTTGGTTATGTAAGAGCACAACGCAAGGGGGCCGAGGCAGTGCGTGAATCGCTCGCGTATTTTGGCGTCGCCACGGTGGATAGTTGGTGGAGTCTCTGGTCGCGCGAGGAAGTCTCCTACCGGATGTCATTCGCCTTCGAGAGCGAACTCGGGCATCTGGCCGCGTGGCTGCGCCACGGAGAGATTCTTGCCGAGAAGATTCGATGTGCAGACTATGATGCCAAAAGATTCGAGGCCTCCTTGGCGAAGGTGCGGGAGCTGACCACATTGCCAGCCAATGAACTCTGCACGAGGTTGATGAATCAGTGCGCTGCCGTTGGTGTCGCGGTCGTTTTCGTTCCGGAGTTCCCCAAGACGCATGTCTGTGGAGCAGCACGCTGGATCGCCAATGGCACACGTCCGCTTATCTACCTTAGCCTGCGCTATAGGACAGACGATCACCTTTGGTTCACCTTCTTCCACGAGGCCTGCCACATCCTTAGGCACGCAAAGAAGCCCATCTACATCGACGACAAGGAGCCTGACGGCACCCAGTTCGAGGAAGAAGCCAACCGCTTCGCCCAGAACCATCTCATCCCCCCGGATCTGTACGATGGCTTGAAACGGACCTGTGTCTCGTTTTACAAGGACACGATCGTGCAGTTTGCCAGGAAAATCGGCATTGCTCCCGGAATTGTAGTGGGGCGACTGCAGCATGATGGACTGCTGAGCCCCAAGTTTCACAACGACTTGAAAAGGCGATTTGAATTCGAAGGATTGCGGCTCATGGAATTCCAATCAACGGAATTCAATGGAGCGGCAAGACTTGTGGGGAAACAACACTGAACGACATTGGAATGGCCGCCTGCGCCCAACCGCCTGTTCCATGGCGTAGTCACAAATGTGAAGAGCCGCCGCAGGATGCGCGTGGCGCGTCCTTGATCTTTCAATGTCTGGATCGATTGGAAGATGAAGAAGCCGTACTCGGATTGCCAAGTCGTTCTGATCCCCCTCTTGGTCGGGTTCGGTATCATGACCATGTCCACGATTGCGAATGTTGGGATCAATGCCTTGGACAATGCCTCCATGATTGCGACAACCCTGGAATGGGGACAGCTTGCTCCATTCCCTGAGTCGGCCAGGAACTTCGAGATCCGCACAGAGGGAAGCATGTTCACCCGCACGTTCATCGGCTCATTCGAGGACGATCCGGAAACGATTAGCAACTGGCTCAACGACAGCCCCGGAGCTCAACAAGGCACCTCGGAAGTCCTGCCCGATGGTTCAACGAAGTACGATCTCAAGACGGGGGGAGGAGCTTTGTGGGTCCGGGTGTTCGTCACCCGCGACGGTGGAAGAGTCGACTTTAGAGCTGTGTGGAGCTGACCGCCTGCCCGCTAGCCCCTCCACAAGGCATTGACGCGCCCTACCAAACCTGCTTTATGTCTCTCGCAGTCGAAAGGAGGATTCCGACAATGCCCACAAAGCCCAAGTTCGAGAAGCGTCAGACGACGAAGGAAATTGTGGAGGAGCACTTGGCTGCATCCAAGCGCGTCATGAAGAAGGTCCTCAAAGACAAGCAATCCGCGAGGCGGTTCCTCGTTGAGGCCGGTGTCGCCGACAAGGACGGCAAGCTGGCCAAACCGTATCGGTGAGCCGTGGCGCGCTATCTGCCATCGTTTCTTCTGGGCTTTCATGGATGCGACCGCGAGGTTGCGGAGCGGGTGTTTGCAGGCGAGGATGACCTGCGCCCAAGTGAGAATGAGTACGATTGGCTGGGACATGGTGTGTATTTCTGGGAAGGGAATCCAACGAGAGGCCTTGAATACGCGGAACTTCTTAAGGGATCGAAACGTCGGGGCAGCGCCAGTCGCATTAAGGAACCGGCTGTTGTTGGGGCAGTGATCGATCCCGGCCAATGTCTCAACCTGCTTGATTCAGCGTATCTCCGCCTGATTGCAGACGCATACGATCAACTCAAGGCAGCTGCTGAAGTCGATGGATTGGAACTTCCCAAGAACAAGCGCATAGGGGACTCCCGAGACTTACTCCTGCGTGACTTGGACTGCGCCGTGATCGAGGTCGCTCATCGAATCAGAGTCCGGGACGAATTGGGCGAGTTCGACACCGTCCGCGGCGTCTTCATCGAAGGGCCTCCGCTCTACCCCGACGCAGGCTTTCACCAGCAGAACCACATCCAAATCTGCGTCCGGAATCCCGCCTGCATCGTCGGCTACTTCCGCCCGCGCGAAGGGCTGTGAGCCCCTCACCCCACTCCCCACCCCTCCCAATTCACCCTTGCGAGGGTCCCCCCGCCCGGCCTAGATCTTGCCCCGCATCCCGACAGAGGAGGATGCCCGCCATGTACCGTACCATGATGAAGTCCAAACTCCACCGCGCCCGGGTCACCGAGGCCAACCTCCACTATGTCGGCAGCATCACCATTGACGAAGACCTGATGGATGAGGCCGACCTGCTGGAAAACGAGAAGGTGCAGGTCGTCAACAATGCCAACGGCGCGCGGTTTGAAACCTACGTCATCCGCGGCGAGCGCGGCAGCGGCACGATCTGTCTCAACGGCGCGGCGGCCCGCCTGGTCCAACCCGGCGACGAGGTCATCATCATCTCCTACGCCATGATGGACGACCGCCAGGCCCGCGAGTGGCACCCGCGCATCGTCGTGTTGAACCACAACAACCGCGTCGCGGACATCCACCTCGGCGAAATCGCCGGCACGGTTGGATGAGTTCAAGAATCAAAATGCAGAATTCGGAAAGGGGCCCCAATCACGGGGCCTCTTTTGCTTTCCGGCGACCCGGATCCATGATCCGCTGTCTCAACCTCGCAGACGTCCCTACTGTCCTTGCTGTCCTCCCCCAAAACGGGGATTGCGGGCATGCGTCTTCATGGCCATCTATCCCACCGCACATCTCAAACCCCACCGATACCAGCAACCCATGAACAAAGCCTCCTCCATTTACGTCGCCGGTCACCAAGGCATGGTCGGCAGCGCCATCGTCCGCCGCCTGTCCGCGCAAGGCTGCGCCAACCTCATCGTGCCCGCCACGCGCCTGGACCTGCAGGATCAACACGCGGTGGAGGAATTCTTTGCCCGCCACAAACCAGAATACGTTTTCCTCGCCGCCGCGAAGGTCGGTGGCATCTACGCCAACAACACCTACCCCGCCGACTTCATCACCAACAACCTGCAGATCCAGATGAACGTCATCATGAGCGCCTGGCGTCATGGCGCGAAAAAGCTCCTCTTCCTCGGCAGCTCCTGCATCTACCCCAAGTTCGCGCCGCAGCCCATGAAGGAGGAATACCTCCTGACCGGCCAGCTCGAACCCACCAACGATGCCTACGCCATCGCCAAGATCGCCGGCATCAAGATGTGCCAGGCCTACAATCGCCAGTACGGCACCAACTTCATCAGCGCCATGCCCACCAACCTCTACGGGCCCAACGACAAC
>CAZVAQ010000016.1:0-39454 GCA_964625145.1 uncultured Candidatus Sumerlaeota bacterium | reverse complement strand
GTACAGCATTGACGGTGGTGCGACGTGGAAGCGCATCGCGAGCCTGACGGGAACCAATTCAACGACCACCGACCAGCCGTTCAACATCGACTTGAGCACGCTGGCGGCGAACAATGGCGATTCATTGGATGGCATCGTGCTCATCCGTTTCCAGGAGTACGACAACCAGCCCGCACCCACGCGCGGTCATTACCATGACGAGATATCCATCACCGGGACACCGATAGGCGCGGGGATCCCCGGCGACGTGAATGGCGATGGAATGGTGAACGTTGCGGACGTGACGATGCTAAAGGGACACCTTGAAGGCATGGTGCCAGTCCTGCCCCAGCCCGGCAACGCGGATTTCAATGGGGACACGAACACCAACCAGGCCGACGTGGATGCAATGGTGGATTTTATTGTCAACAACTGACGGCAGGGAAGTCGGCCGGAAGAGCAGACAGATGCATGCGGAGACCGTGGCAATCCTGCAAGGGCGTAAGCGAACGCGCCGGGCAGATGCCACGGCTCTCCTGCTGTTGATGGCCTGCGCTGCCTCCGTGATCGCGGATCCGGGACTTGCCGGACGGCGCATGCGGTCGGAGGCACAGAGCATCATCTCGGCCGACTTACACCTGCTGGCAGACCGGGAATCGCGCCGTCGTGGGCTGTCGCTGCCTGCGATCGTCGCACCCGGCGAAGAGAAGCTGAGCGGAACATTCGAGGAGATCCTGCTCGAAGAGGGCTCGGTGCAGGTGATCATCGGATCGGAATCGCCTTCCCGATTGGTGCCTGAACTGCAGGCGCGCGGGATGACGGGTATCAGGGTGCATGAGAACCTGAGGCATTTGCGCGGGAGCATCCCGATCGGGAACTTGTTCACGCTGGAGGACCTGCGCGATCGCGGTGCGTTGTCTGTCCAGGCGGAATACCAACCCATGCGCAGCAGCGGATCGGTCGTCAGCCAGGCGGATTGGTTGATGGAAGCCGACCGCGTGCGTGCAAGCATGGGCGGTTATGACGGCACTGGCCAGCGAATCGGCACGCTGAGCGACAGCTACAACCGGCTGGGCGGCGCCGCCGCCGGGATGGCATCGGGGGACTTGCCGGTGGTCGATGTGTTGCAGGACCTCAATGCGCCCAGCACCATCGACGAAGGGCGCGCCATGGTTGAGTTGATGTATGACATCGCTCCGGGCGCGAGCTATGCGTTTGCAACAGCCTTCATCTCGCAGAGCGGCTTTGCGGACAACATGCGCGCCCTGGCCGCGGACACGGCGCTGGGCCGATGCACGATCATCGTGGATGATGTCTATTTCCCGACGGAGCCTTTCTTTCAGGATGGCGTGGTGGCACAAGCCATCGACGAAGTGGTCACACAGAGGGGGGTGGCGTACTTCTCCGCCGCGGGAAACCTGGAGGACCAGGGTTGGGAGACCCTTGATCCGCAGTTTGTGGACGTGGCAACGGCCCTGGCAAACGGTGCGGACTTCGCGTTTCTGGGGGAATTTGCCGGTGCCGACGAGTATGAGTGGTTGGACTTTGACCCGACGGGGAACGTCCAGCCGTTTCACGTGGTGAACTTTCCAGCCCTGTCATTCACCAGCATCGCCATGCAGTGGGACGATCCGTACTACAACCCCACGGCCGTGCGAAACGACTTGGACCTGTTTGCAGTGCATGCGGCATCCGGCACCCTGGTGAAGCGCTCCATGGATCGGAACCGCAACAAGGTCGAGGTACTGGAACGGGTCGTCTTCGACTCGGTCTCGGCGACTTCCTATCGATTCTATGTGGGCCGGTACATATCCGAGGGCGATCCGGATGCCTCGATTGATCCGCCCCCTTCGCGAATCAAATGGGTGAATCTGGGGAGAAACAACGGACCCGGATATACAAGCGCCACTCCGCCAGCCTCGGCGCCCACGATCTCGCCTCACAGTGCCTCTTCCAATGCGATGTCGGTGGGTGCAGTGGATTACTGGGCTCAGCATAGTTATGCAAGTTTCACATCCATGGGCCCATCGACGATCCTCTTCGGCCCGGCTGGCACGCCACTGGGTTCCGTGGACCTGCGCGCAAAGCCGGACATCACCGCCCTGCAAGGGACCAACACCACTTTCTTCTTTGCGGGTAACGACATCGAGGGGGACGGGAAGCCGAACTTCTCCGGGACATCGGCGGCAGCTCCCCATGCCGCCGCCATTGCGGCCTTGGTGCGGCAACGGTTCCCGGATGATTCGCCTGCCGAGATTTACGAGAGACTGCGTGCATCCGCCGATCCCGGTGTTCATCCGGCCAACCGCGTTGGCGCCGGACTGATCAATGCTTGGAAGGCACTGTATGGTGAACCGGAACCCGCCCGGCCACCGTATTCCACAGGTTTCGAGTCGGGATTCCTGGGGGCGGAATGGGAGACGCGCCGCACCGGTTCGCAACGAGCCGAGGTGACTGGCGCTCACTCCCCCGCCGCAGGTGGAAAGCATCTGGCGCTGCACGCATCACGCCCGGTCATTGTGGGCCGCAGCGAGGCGACTCTTCATCTGGACCTGTCAGGCATGACGGATGTCGAGCTTTCCTTCCTGCACCGCCGGGCGACCGGAGAGTCGCCGCAGGCGATGCCCGCTTCGTTCGCGAACGCCTCGAACTCTGACGGTGTTGCGTATAGCGTCGATGGCGGCACGACCTGGAAGCGGGTCGTGAGCTTGACCGGCATAAACTCGACAACGACAGTGCAGCCGTTCAACTTCGACCTTAGTTCAATAGCTTCAAGCAACGGCGACTCGCTGGACGGAATCGTGCTGATTCGCTTCCAGGAATATGACAACCAGCCCGCCCCGACGCGTGGGCATTTTCACGACGAAGTCTTCATCACGGCCAATGAAGTTGGGACCGGATTGCCGGGGGACGTGAACGATGACGGGTTCGTCAATGTGGCGGACGTTACGACGCTGATGCGTTTTCTGGACGGCCTTGTGGAAAACCTGCCGAGTGACGGCAACGCCGATTTCAATGCGGATGGGGAAGTCGACGACGAGGATGTGAGTGCTCTCGTCGACGCCATTGTCAACGACTGAAATTGCCAACGGTTGACGCGTTGCGGAAATGTGCAAGCGGCGATTGATTTCGCTTCCCCACGGCGGGAGGCGTGCTTAGCGGTGAATCCCATCTGATGACCGCGTGACGGACTTGAGGATGGGTGGCCGGCAGGGGAGTTGCCGCCAAGGGAATTGCATCGATGCCTGCAATAGGGAGATTGTGGTGGCTCGAAGGACGGCGAAAAGTGCCCGCAAGAAAGTGGTGAAGTCTGGCAGCTCGCGCGGCTCCGGCTCGACCGCACCACAGCCTGTTTCGTCGAGCAGTGATGCCTTGAAGCGCTCGCGCCGCGGCACGGGTGTGCGGATCGCGCCTTCGCTGTTGGCGGCGAACTTCACGAACCTGTCCGAGGCGATCAAGCCGTTGCGCGCGCTGTCGCTGAACTGGCTGCACCTGGACATCATGGACGGGGTGTTCGTGCCGAACATCAGCTTTGGCCCGGACGTGGTGCGGCAGATTCGCGGGCTGGACGAGACTTTGTATTTCGATGCGCATTTGATGATCACCGAACCGCGGCGGTATGTGAAGGAATTCCTGGAGGCCGGCGCGCAGAGCGTGACTTTTCATGTGGAGGCGGCTGGCGATGACAGCGGACCGCTGCTGCGCTACATACGCCGGCAGGGTGCCCATTCAGGCATCTCCATCAAGCCGCGCACGAAGGTTTCCGAGATCCGCGATCATCTGCCCTTCACGGACCTGGTGCTGGTGATGACCGTGGAGCCGGGGTTTGGTGGGCAGAAGATGATTCCTGCGACATTGAACAAGGTCCGCGAGTTGGTCCACCTGCGCGAGGAGTTGGGCTTGGAGTATTTGATCCAAGTGGATGGCGGCATTGACCCGACGACGGCCCCGCTGGCCGTTGCCGCGGGTGCCGATGTCCTGGTCGCAGGCACCAGCGTCTTTGGCGGTGGCAGGATCCGGCAGAACACGCGGGAATTGCGCAAGAGCCTCAGCAAGGTTTCCTGACAACAAGAACAACACGCCGGCATGCAGCAGGCAGCACCAGATACCAGACCACGATCATGACCACGGCAATGGAAGAACGAGTCGCGAGGCATGTGGACCGGACGGTCGAAGTTGTGGCCATCGACGGCCCGGTGGGCGTCGGGAAATCATCGGTCTCGCGCAATCTCGCCGCGCGTTTGGGTTTTCTTCACCTCGACACGGGGGCGATGTATCGCGCGGTTGCATGGAAGGTCACGCGCCATGCAGCCAATGACCGGGGCGGGGAAGCCTTTGACGAGGAGGCGCGCAAGCTCCATCTGGAATGGCGCGAGGACGGCACGCTGTGGAGCGATGGCGTGGAGATCACGCAGGCCATCCGCACCGAACAAGTGAGCTCGCTGGTGCACCTGGCGGCGGATCGGCGGGCAGTGCGCGAGGCATTGGTGCGCGAGCAACGCCGGATTGGCCTCTCGCAGCCATCGGTTCTGGAAGGTCGCGACATCGGCACGGTCGTGTTTCCCGACGCACGCTGGAAGTTTTTCCTGGATGCGCCGCCGCGAGTGCGCGCCCAGCGCCGTGTTGATCAACTGGCACGGCTGGGCGAGTCGGCCGATCTCGACGCGGTGATGGCCGGACTGATCGATCGCGACCGCCGAGATCGCGCCCGCGAGTGGGGTGCCCTCCGAATGGCGGACGACGCCATCTATGTGGACACGTCCGAGCTGGATGAAAAGGGCGTGGTCAACCTGCTCGCGGCGATCGTCCAATCGCATTGAATCGACGCGAACGCCAGTTCCGGATCACATCACAAAAAAGCCCGGTCGAAAGGCACCTTCGATCGTAAACTCATTATCTGGATCGGTGGCAAATCGATCCAGATGGGGCGAGTATGTCCGCACATTGATCAAATTGTGGTCCGGATCGATGGTGATGATCCGCAGCCAACCTTGGCCGCCCTCTTCAAGCATCTGGTAGTTGGCCAGCATTTGGTGGACCGGCGTGCCGTGATCGTTGATGCTGGTCAACCGGCCCACGCCGCTGTGCAGGATGTGCCCGCTGAGCACCATGAAGATGTTCGCGTGGCGACGGACGAGCAGGTCCCACAGTTCTTCGCCGTCGAGATTGCCGCCCGTGTAATCATGTGGGTTCCAATCATGGCCCGGGCGGACGCGCGTGTTGTCGGAATACATGTAGCAGTGCGTCAGCAATATCGTGCGCCGATGCGCATTCGCGGACAAGATGCGATTCGCCCAGTCAACGACTTCCTGGCGCGGGCCGAATTCGAGGCATAGGATCATGTACGGAATGCCTTCGCGTTCGAAGTGCCACCAGGCGTTCTCCATGCCGCCGTTCCAAGTGCCGCCGAAGGACGGATGGTGGTGGTATCTCTCCAAGGGGAAGAACTGCCGGAAGAGAGTAACCTCGCGCTCGGCACCCCAACCAGGTTGGTCGTGGTTGCCGGTTACCACCGCGTAGGGGACGACTCCATCCAGTAGATCCATCGCGCGGCGTGCGCCTTGCCATTCGCGCTCGGTGTTGCAGTCGGTGATGTCGCCCTCATGAACGACAAAGGCGACGTGGAGTGCGTCCGCATTGCGGGCGATCCAGCGGGTTTGGGATTCAAAGATCTCCGGGTGGCGATCAGAGTAGCATTGCGTGTCCGGCAGGGCGATGATGGTGAACGGATGGAGGGCAGTCACGGCACGAGGATCCTGTCAGGTGGCGTTTGATGCCTGATCCAATCCGTCATGCCACTGCAGCGGGGCCAGATAAAGTCCACCGCGGTCCCAGCCGCAATGCGTGGCGTACCACTTGCCGTCGAGGTCCTGGATGGCCTCGGAGGCATGGGCGTTGATCACGCCAACCCAGTCCTCGAAAACCCAATGGAAGGGGTCGGTGCTGGCGTAGACGTCAGTCGCGTCATACCTGCGCCGCCGGTCGTTGTTGCAGATGAAGAGGTAGTAGACATCGCCGCGCCTGACCACGAAGGGTGATTCGGTGGAACCTCCGAAGGTTCCCTTCTCCTCGTCGGTGAAAACTACGCGGCGGTCGCCCCAATGAATCAGGTCCTTGCTGGTGACTGCGGCGACGATGTGATTTCCGCCATGGGGTTCGGAGGTCGCAGTGTAATACATCACCCAGCGTCCATCATCGAGGCGGATGATGTGCGGGTCGCGGGCGTCATAGCCGTCCACAACCATCGGATTGGCCGGATGCCGTGTCCAATTGTAAAGGTCGGTGGAGGTGTACAGGTGAATCTTGTAGCGGGAATTGTCGCGATCGCCGACACAGACATACAGATAGTATAGCCCATCATGGCGCACGCAACAGGGAGCCCAGAGGTGAATTTCGCCGTGGGACTCGTCGATGGCCAATGCAAATGGTTCCTTCTTCCACGGCGAGTCCGTCAGGTTCGGTGACGTCGCGTGGGCCAGCACGCGTTCCTGCATGGGCGCCAGTGGCTCGGTGTTGGTGATGCCGAACATGTGCCACAAGCCGTCGTGTCCGCGGATGATGCAGTGATCGTTGATGTACCAACGCTGGGGCTCGCCGACGCCCTGGTCGTAGATGAGCTTGAACTCGCCAACCGTGAGTAGCTCGCGCTCGGGGCGCAAGGCAACGAGCGGTGTGGCACCCCGTTCCTTCAGGGTGTGCTGCTGGGTGGTCATGACGGATTCCTCAGAATCAAAATTCCGGCAATGTGGCCGGTGAATGGTGGTGTGATGAGGACAGAAGTGTGATTGCCGCCGGCTGGCGCGTCGACAAACTGCCCGGCCTTTGGATCATACCATTGGATGGACTCAACGCGTGCTACGATGTCCGGAGCGAGCTCGATCGTCGTGACGATCTCGCGACCATCGGATGCGCCAATCGATTCACGATCATGCAGCCACACGACGCAGCGATCGGGCGAATGCATGGCGAGCGCCACAATTGAGTCATCGCCACCCGCCAGGATACTCGTGACCTGATAGTGGCGCTCGCCAAAACCCGCCTCGCGAATGAACCGCGTCATCGAGGCAAAGACACTGTCCAATCCGTTCTGCGACACAGTCTCCCACGCCCACATCTGAGCCGCCCCCGCCGCACCGGAAAACAAGCCGGCCCAGAGCATCGGAGCCATGTAGCGGCCGTCTCTCTTTGCTGGATCGAGAATCTCGTGGTCGCCCATCTCCCCCACGAAGACCGGCTTGTCATAGTTCTCTATGCCGCCGGGAATTCGGGCGACTGGAGTGATCATCTCGCGATGGTACAGGTGGGATTGATAATAGTCCATGTCGCGCCAAATGAGGCTCCCCAGCGGGGCGCTGCTTGTCGTGACCATCCGGCCGGTGACATCCAACGCGCGCAGGTGAGCGGCCATTTCATGATGCCACTCTGCCACGCGACGTTGACCAATGCCGGGGCCAAGAGATGTGATAGCCGATCCGCCGAACTTCTCCCAAGTCTCGGTCAACTTTGACAGGACGCCCTGCTCCGCATGAGCGACATTCTCGTCGCCGTCGCCGTATGCAGAGGGTCCGCCAGTATCCAGCTTCGGCGTGAAGTTGCCATGCCGGTTGGCCAGTTCCCACAATTCGCGCAGGCCACGCTCCACATAGCCGTCAGTCAATTCGACTTCGTTGAACAACTCCCAGGCCATGATTGAGGGCGAGTATCCCCAGCGGGCAACGATGTAGCGGTACTTCTGCCGGGTGAGCCTGCGGGCCCTTTCATCCGTGAAGAAATGCGATGGCGATTCCAACCAGCCGCCATTCGCGGCATTCCACGGGTTCTCGTGCCAGTTGGGATTCACCCATGTGCTGACCTGGCCGTGATGCTGCAGGACGAACTGAAAGTAGACGCCATGCTCCTCGGCGGCTTCCACGACAGCGTCCCATCGGCGCGCGACTTGCAGGTCAAGCTCGCCGTCCTCCATCTTCTTCCCCATCACCCAATCCAAATTCATCCCGGCCCAGTGCGCCATCCACACGCGCGACCAGTTGAGGCCAACATCCTGCATGAGTGCGAAGTGCGCGGCGTACCCGTGGGGCGGTGCCTCCCAGGCGACGTTGTACCCGATCGGAAAGTAGGGCTCGCCGTTGTCGAATTCGAAGCGCTGCGTGACGGCATTCGAGGGGCGAATCAAGCCGCGGCCTGGTGCCACTTCGACATCAAAGACGGTATCATCAATCGGCGTGGCATCCAGATCTTCCAGTGAGGCGACATCGGGTCCCGTTGCGTAGGAGAGAACGCGATGCAATCCCATGCGCGTCGGCCGGTATCGAATGCGCCAGACATTGTCACCATCATGGAAGGCTGGGATGGTGAGCTTCGCAACGGCGCCATCCTCGTCGGCCGGGCACTCCAGGATCGCCCAGTATGACGCATCAAAAGGTCGCTCCACCGGCGTCGCCGGAGCGAAAGCATGCTCGATGCGCCAGACTGCCCTGGTGGACTCCGCGATGACAGACGGATGAGTCACTTCACTTCCCCTCGTTACATTGTCGATGGCGGTCGTGGTCATGGCAATGACTGCGGCCAACATCCCGGCGACCCAAGCTAGTGATAAACCCTTCATGGCACGACATGTTGCACTTCTATGACAATGCGACCCTCGATGCCTGCATCCAACGGAATGTCCGAGTAGCGAAGTTTGCCGTCGTATGGCGCCACGATGTCCTGGCCATTGACGGTGACGCGCGTGGGCATGTCCGCAATGCTACGAATGCGTAGGATATCGTTGCCTCCACGCGTTCTCTCCAGCACGACGCGCTGCAACCCTGCCTGAACGTCGTAGGTGCTCTCGATAATTGCAAAACGCTGCACGGGCACGATGACGCGCGGCGCGCTGCCCGTGATGGTGGCGGACAGCATCATTGGGATCAGCCCGGTTGGCGCGTACCATTCCTCCATCACCGCGGTGCCATCGGTCGCCTGGCGCAGGCAATCGAATGCATCCTCAAGCGTGCCTTCGAACAGGATGGCTCGCGCGATCAGCAGGGACATGGCATGCGCGTCGCCGTAATAGCGGCCGCCACCGGGGACACGGGCATTTCCATCGCACCAATTGGGATGTAGCTGCGGGATGGTCTCGAAGATCCACGAGCGAAGGCGCGACTCGTCGAGACCGACATCATGCAGGAACGTCAAATGGGCGAGATTGAAGGCAAAGAATGCATGGTTGGTCTGGAAGAAATCGGTCGTGTGCGAGGTATTGTTCGTGAAGAATTCGGACCACAGGTGGTCGGGAGAAAAACGCAGCTCTGCCTCCTCCGGGCGCACGTGGCGATTCCGGGCCATGACATAGTCATGGTCAGCGGCCCACTGGGCGCCAAACCAACTGGCATACAGACTGAGCCGCTGCCTCGCGGAGCGAACGACGGCGTCCTCTCGCGTTGCGTCATCGTCAATGCTTCCCGCCATTCGGGCCATGGCCAGCATGCCATCATAGGCGATGCGCATTCCATCGGAGTTGGCTCCGGAACCGGTGGTCATGGTGAACGTGGAGTTCGTGGCCCAATCAAAATGCAATTGGTAGTAGCGATACAGGCCGCGGATGTCATTCCAATGGTCGGCAATGAAGCCCCAATCGTTGTCGTAATAGGCATGGCTCCAGAGTCCTTGCAGGATGAACCCGATGGACCATTCCTTGTCATAGAGGGCGTCCTTGGCCCAGAACCGGTCGTCCATCAGGTAGTACTGCCCTGTCTGGGGTTCCTTCTCGAGCTTGAGGTTGTAGTCCTTGAACGCGTTCTCCACCACGGCCCGCGCATACGCAACGCGCTGCGGATCGTCTCCGATTTGAAGACGGGACGGTGAAATCAGGCGCAACTGTGCGACGTCCTGGCTGATGTCGGAGATGGAGGTGAAGCCGTCCAGATCATCCGGAATCGACTCGTCAATGCGACGGGTGAGTTGTGCGCGTGCCTCTTCCAGGAGCGGATGACCGGTTGCCCGCGTCAGCGTCAGCATCGACGACACATGGTCGGCGATGGGGATTGTGTAGGTGATGCCCGACGCTTTCCTGCCCGCGAGCGGGCCATAGAAGGTTGAAACGCTCGTGCGGATCAAGTCGGCCGGCAACAACATTCCATAGCCATTGTCAGCCGCCAGCATGACGGTGGGTGACAGCGGCGTAAACACTTCCGCTGAGACGCCCCATTCGGACTGCATCGTCATCCATTTGAAGGAGTCGCGAATGGTCACCGTTCCCGCGTCTTCGTCCACGAGGTATTCCTGACTCAATGCGACCGGAAAGCGCTGCAACCGCCGCGACCAGACGCGCGCGGCTTCGATGGTGTCTGCTGGGACTCCATCATCCGCCCATTGCCGCGTCTCCCCCGCCTCGATGCGCCGGATGCCAAACAGGGGCATGGCCGATACCTTGCCCGCTGCGCCTTCGAACTGGAAGTCAATGCCGGCAGACAGCGGCGGCGTTGCGGAACGCGGCGTCATGCTTTGCGGCTTCCGCTCCAGCACGACCAATATCGGCGAGGCAAAGTCCCGCGTCTCGTGCGTGGGCTGCATGTCCTCCGGAACGCGGTGGAACAGCAGGATCCACGGTTCGCTCATCTCCGGCAGGATCGTGTCGCGCCGCAACGGCACGATCTGCTCGTCGTCCGTGGTTGGAAAGAGCGCGTAAAGTTGCGTGCGTTCCGGCGAATCGATCCAGGAGAACGTGCTTGCATCGACATCATACATCGCACCCGGCCATGCGCGCGAAACATGCATGGATACGGGATGCTGCTGTCCATCGACGCTTGTTTGGCCATGGTACCGCAACGTCACCTGGTCCAGAAACTCCACTTCGCCGATGACGCTTGTCTCACTTGGGACCTCTACTCCGCCAAGACGAAACTGGCGGTTCTGGAAATTGTGCCAGACGAGAAGGCCCTGGGGCAGATGCCGCGCGTCGGCCGTGAAGGTGAGGAACCCGTTATGGGTGGGAATGTCCAAGCCATAGCTTCCGCTGCGCCGCACGACATAGCCGCCAAGCACACCGACGGGCTTGACGGGCTGCGTGAAATCGATGGTGGCCTTGTCGGCCATCTCCAGCCGCGGATCCAGCACGGCCAGGGGGTGGTCGCTGAACTCGCCGACCTTCGGGAAGTCATCTCGATTTGTGAGGGTGATGCCAAAGACCTTGAGATAGTCATTCGTGGGGAGGCGAATGCCAATCAACTCCCTCTCGGGATCGACGCGGAGTGACTGCACGAACAATCTCGGCTCGCGGTATCGGTCAAGCTGCGAACGATGGTAGGCGTAGGGGAGCAGCAGGCCGATTGATTCGCTGAATTGCGGCGTCATGCTCCAATCGCTGATGCGCAGCGCTACCTTCTGCTCGGTGCCGTCGGAATACTGCAAAGCCGCGTCGCCGATCTGGTCACCGAACTTGCCCGAGGCCAGGACGTAGGCGACAGTAAACTTGCCGGGCTGGAAGCCGCGAATGACCTGGCCATTGCTGCGGAAATGATTGTTGGCACCGTCGCGTTTCGGCGGAGTCCGAAAGGGGACGCCTCCGAAGTCGGCAATGGCTTCTTCCGGGAAGTTCTCCGCCGGCAATGTGCGCGGTTCCCATTCGCCGGTGTGGAAATCGCCGTCCGTGGGAAGTGTGCGCCACGCGATGGCGTCCGTGTCGAAGGCGCCGTCCAAATCGATTGGCAGGTATCCATCCTCGTTTACGGTCGTTGGGGGGACGATATGAACCGCGTCGACCAACTGCACGGAATCGACCCACAGGGTTCCGGCCTGAGGGTCATTGGTCCCTCCGCGAACGTTGATGCGCAGGCTCGCGAGATCTGCAAGGTTCAGACGCCCGTCGCGGCGCTCCCACGTGATGAGGCGGAACCAAGCGAGGGGGATGCGCACCCGCTGCCACTGCCCCGCCGATTCCTTATCGATGATGAGCGGCAGATCCGCGTCCCACACTTCGAGCGAGTATTCCTCCAAGCGAAGCAACAATCGCAGCGTAGCCGCCTCTTCGCTCCGCACATGAAACTCAAGGCCCCACGCATCGTCCGGGATGCTGGCCGTGTAGACGGCAAAGGGGCCCATGTTGACCGAGTTTCGGCGGCGTGCGAAGTCGTAATCCACGCGCAGGGAACGGCTGCCCGAGTGGGCTACAGATTCATCCAGCCTGGAATCATCGTCCTTGCTGGGGTCCTCGTCACGCAGGACGGGAGGCGCGATTGCCGTCGGGTCTTCGAAATCGGCAAGTATGCCGGGGGCTCCTGCCATTGCTGCTCCGCCGAGGAGCACCATGGCCGCGACGCAGGCCGAGGGGAGCCGACCGAGCTTTCTCTGAATAGTCATGTCGTGGGGAATGTCGCCTGGTTAATCCGTTGGTTCTCTCAAGAAAAACGGCACTCTCCGGTCAAAGTCAACCTGACGCTGGAGAGTGCCGATGCTTCATGGATGGGCGTGGATGGTTCACCCGCGCGAGTTTCATGGGCCTGTGCGGACGATCTGGCCTTCGCTGACGGTTCCGTTCGACGGATCGTACGGTTTGTCATAGTTGGCGCGGATCCAGTACGTCGCGCTCTTGTCAGTCTGGTCATAGGGGCCCGGACCGTAGATGAACCAATAGTGGTTTTCCTTGATCATGCCGGATGCGGGCCACTCCGGGAATCTGCGGGCCATGTCGTTGGTGGGCATCTGGCGCGTGGGAACCTTTGCAGCGCCGAACAGGTATGTCGCCCCGACATTGAGCATGCCGGAGGTCTGGCCCTCCATGGTCAGCATCCAATCGAAGTATTCCTGCGAGTGCCAGAACGGCGAGGCATAGCCATCGACGGTCGCCAGATAGGCAATCGGTGTCGTCAGGCGCCACAAGCAGGCAGCGACCGTGCGGCCGCGTTCGTGGGCGATGGGCTTGAATCCCCAGGGATCATCCACGCCGCCCCGGCCATCATCATAGTAGTGGGCCGTGCTGTACATGTTGATCGGATATTCGTTGTTGTCCACCCGATAGGATTCCAGCCCGGTGGCCAGCGTCCGCATATCGGACTGCGTGCGCGTGACCTTGGCACGGACCTGCGCAGCCACGAAGTTGGGAACGGCGATCGCCGCCAAAATCGCAATGATCGCCACCACGATCAGCAGTTCAATCAGGGTGAAGGCCCTGTCGCGGTGGAAAATCTTACCTGTCATGTCTTGCCTCCGGGTATCCTCAGAAGAAAATCGGCCCAAGAACGCCCACCTGTCAACTGGGCCACTGAACCTTGCGCAATTTATTACATGCTAGGGCTTCACAAGTCAAGTCATTGCCGGGAGGTGAGGAGAGGCGGCGGAAGCCCCCCCCGGGCTTCCGCCAGCCTTTCGGACGGTACTGCCTACAGCTCTCAGTAGATCCACACAGAGTCCTGCTGTGTGACCGGTGGTTCCACGATGGTCACGACACCGTACAGCTCCTCGTACAAGTGCAGACCAATGGTGAAGGGTTCGGTGGGTTGGCTCTCGCTCCGCCAGACCTGGAACTGCGACTCCACGTATTCCTGCCCAGTGCGGGCGTAGTTGACGGGATTGGCCGGGTGGGCCTGCATCTCGCCACCGTTGATCTGGTAGTAGCCGTTATACTGCTGGGTCGCGGGGTTGTAGTTGATCACGAGCAGCAGGTCGTCCACGTCCTCCGCCGGGACCGTCTGCAGGGCAACGTTGCCCGGGTCCGGTGCGAAGATGTTGTCGAACTCGCCAAAGGTGATGCCCCACGTTCCAACTTCCGGATCGCCGGAGTAGTTTCCGACATACATGGCAATCGCGTTGCCATCGACCTTGAAGTTGTATTGCTGGCCGATGCCGTTGGCGCTGAAGCCGGGCTTTAGGTGCATGCGCCATTCGGTCGGATCGTCAACGCCGGAGAACTTGGTGATGTTGGCGTTGGGGTTGAGGGGATTGTCGCCAGGATGGCTGATGACCCAGCTTCCCACTCCATCATAGGCATGGGTGGCGGGAGACGGCACAAACATGCCGTTCACATCGAAGACGTTGATGGGCAGGAAGAAGTCGGTGGACAGGTTGGGGTTGCGGTCAAAGCGCGAGTGACGAAGCACGTCGCCGACCTGGTACTCGATGGTATCGGGGTCAAGGGTCTGCAGCGTGTCATAGATGCGCATGTTGTCGGCACGCAGGCTCCAGGAGCGCTCATTCTCGTTCGGCCCCGGGAAATCGCCGCCCGTGCCGCCGGCAAAGTCCATCTGGTTGGTGACGCGGATCGTGCTCTTGGTGCGGGCCTTGACGATGGGACTGCCTGGGAATTCGCGAACCCAGCCGCCATCGATCGCGTAGAACGCGCGCCAGGTCTGTGTGTCCTCGTTGTAGGTGACGATGATTCGGACTTCGTCCATCTCATCGGCCTTCTGCGGAATGTTCGTGTATCCACCGGTGAAGTCGGTGCTAGGGCGGAACCCGAGGCGAATGCGATAGTTGAAGTCCACCCACCAGCGCAGGATCACGTCGGCGCTCGCGCGCGAGGCATCACCGTTGTTGCCGAGGTTCGGGTCGGTGACGAGGATCTCAATGTGCTGGGTGCGGGCCTCGTCGTTGAACAGCGGCTTGAAGACGAAATCCATCTCGACGGTATCCGCGGCGGTGAGGCCGAGGGAGTCGATGTCGAACTCGAACCACGGATCGTCCCAGTTCCATGCGGGGCGATTGAGGTTAAGCGTGCCGTCGCCACTGTAGGTGTAGTGTCCGAAGACACCGCCGGTCCAGCTTCCGTCGACTGCCCAGATGCGGCTGACGTCGCCGGCATCAATGGGGTTGGTGCCGGTGGCGGCGTTGAAGTTTGACTCGTGCAGCATCGGCGGTGTCATGCTGACGCCGGCTTCTTCGGTGTACTGGTCGATTCCCATGCCAAACGCATCGGTGTCGGCGCCCCAAACCTGGGCCTGGTACTCGACGGAGCCGCCTCCGCGTGCCTGGCTGACCGGACCGCCGGTATGCCATTCCACGGGGCCGCCGTTGACGGCATAGAAGCCCTGGTAGACCTGCGTGTCGGCGTCGTAAGTGACGTAGAGGTCAACATACTCCAGCTCCTCCACGGGCACCGTCATCGGAATGCGTTTGCCGGGTGCGGGATTGAAGATGTCGCTGCCTTCGCCGAACTGAATGGCCCAGGTCCCGAGGGCACCGGCTGTGAAGTTGCCGACAAAGAAGGACGCGGCGTTGCCGTCGACCTTGAAATTGGCCATCTGGCCGGTGCCGGTCGTGGTGAAGTCCGGGCGGATGCGCGTGCTCCACGTCGCCGACATGTCATTGGTTGTCCATTTGGCGATGGTCGCATTGGGATACACCGCTGTCCCCGAATGGTTGATGACCCAACTGCCGTTGCCATCATAGGCATGCGTGGTCGGCGAGGGGACGAACATGCCATTGAGGTCGCGAATGTTCAGCGGATAGAAGAAGTCGTTCCAGCGCAACGGGTCACGGTTGAAGTCGGAATAGTAGACCACCTCGCCATCGGCCGGTGCGAAGGGATCTGCATCGGTTGTCTCGATCGCGTCATAGATGCGGAACGCCTGCGTGTACAGGTGCCAAGGGCGCTCGTTGTTGTTGATGCCCGTGCCGCTGCCGCCGGCAAAGGCCATCTCGTTGGTGACGCGGATGGTGTTTTGCGTGCGGGCCTTGTTGATCGTGGAGCCGATCTGGCGCAGTTGGCCACCGTCCACGGCCAGGAAGGCCTTCCAGTCGCTCGTTGATTCGTTGTAGGTGATGACGACTCGGGCCTGCGTCATGTCCTGGCCGCGGGTGGGAAGGTCCACGTAGGCGAGGCCTGCGGTGCCCGGGTGGAACGCCGCGCGCATGCGATAGTCGAAGTCCACCAAGAGACGGAAGACGACGTCGGCAGCGGTGCGGGATTCGTTGCCGCTGTTGCCAAGGTTTGATCCCGTCACCAGAATCTCGGTGTATTGGGCGCGACCATCAACGTGGTGTTCGGGTTCGAGAAGGAACTCCAGCTCGACGGTGTCTCCGGCGGCGATGCCGGCGGAGTCCATGTCGTATTCATAGTACGGATCATCCCAGTTGTTTGTGCCATGGGAGATCAACAGCCGCCCCTCTCCGGTGTAGTGCCAGTAACCGCAGCAGGGCACGCCGTCGGGATGAAGGAGGCCGCCGGCCGCCCAAATGCGGCTGACTTCGCCCTCCGTGACGGGGTTGGCGAAGATGTCGGTGGTCTCAAAGTCCGACTCGTGCACCATCACGGCGGACGAGACGGTCGCCGCTCCACAAAAGAGCAATGCCATCAGTGTCGCAAAACCGTTTTTCAGCATGTCGTTGGTCTCCTTGATTCGATCACTTGCCCGGGTAGGGGGTGCGGGATCTTAGCGTCTGAAATCGGAACCTTGCGTGACTGTTAGGTGTTGGTGGTTTCGTTGGCGGATTGTCGTTGTTGAGTCGCTGCCCCACTGGCTTGGGAATGCGCGACCCACGCTCATTCTTCCTGGTCAGATGACCTCCAGGTATTCGCGGCTGGGCAGTTCGGGGAAAGGCGCCGTCGGCAGCGTCTGGTACCAATAGGCCACCGAGGCGATGTCGTCCTGCAGTGGCAGGTAGCGCTTGCAGCCATTCCTCCACCCCAAAGCCTGCAGGTTCACCCGCAAATCCGACTCGAAGCGGATCGGGTCGGTGATGTGCCAGCGATACAGGCCGAAGCGCTGGTTCGCCGAGTATAGGCCGTCGGGCCGGATGACCTGGTGCATCCCCGCGTAGGGCGTGCAGTATTCCTGGTAGCGACCGGTGGCCTTGTTCTCAAAGTTGTATGACCCACAGAAGTAATCCTCCGTCCCCGTGCCACAAATGGTTGGGAACTCCTTGTCGCCATCCAGGAAGAACTTGATCTCCCCCTCGCCCCACCAACCGTTGTTGTTCACTCCCCATGCCATGTAGGTGCCGACGTAGTGGCCGGCGCCCTTCACGCCATCGAGAACCGGATAAAGCTCCTTGTAGGGCAGGGGATTGCGGCGGCGGAACTGGGCGTGGAAGTAAGCCGCGTCTTCGGGCACTTCGGTCAGCGTGTAGTTCACCTGATAGAACAGACAGAGCCAATCGTCCGCCAGGTTCTCCACCGTGATGCGGCAGCGCCGGCGGAAGGGCATCTCCCAGTAGCAATTGAAGGCACTGCCCGGGTTCACACACACGGCAAGCGACGACAACTGGTCGTAGCGGTTCCAGCCCATGCAGAAGAAATCCCCGATGGGGCACTCCACCGAGGGATGTTCCTGGTCGTCCCAATAGATGCGAATGATGGCAAAGCGCCAATGACCCGAGGGGGTGAGCCAGATTTGTTGAATCGCGCCCATGCCTTCGATGTCGGCCATCTCGTGGACGGCACCGGGCGCGATGGAGACACACGGGCGGCATTTCCAACCGACACCGAGATCGAGACTGGCGGGGTTGTTTTCAGCGGGGGCCATGCCTCCGCGCCCCTTTTCGCCGGTGGGGTTCTCGGGACTGATGGAACGCGTTTGCGCGCTGGACAAGCGCGAGAGGTTGCCCAGGTTCATCCCCAGGCCGTTGAACGATCCGATGGTCGCTCCATTGCGGTGACCCAGCATCTTGTTCGGCTCCTTGACCGTCTGTAGCTGTCAATTCTGCATGTCAGAATGACCGTATCGCTATTTGGAGCGCGTCCGGAAGTCAACCGAAAAAGAGCCGCCGAAAAGAAAACTGATGCGCTTTATTTGGTTTTTATGCTATTGATATTACACGACTTATAGAACCGGCTGTCCTCAACATCCATCGTTGAACCGCGAAGAGGATGGCCAGCTCTGACATGTTTCTGCCCGCCGAATCTGCACGGTGGGAGGGCTTTGACGCAGGCCTGTGGCCCATGAGGCGGCCATTGCCCGCCGGACGAGCCCGAGCCTCCCCCAAGCCTGTGAAAACCCCACATTTACGGCCATGTAAAGCCAATTATCCCGGGACCCCCGGCTGAGTCACCGAGGGCGGGCACGCATCTCCGAGTTCATCCTGGATACGCTGTTTTGCAGCAGATTCTGACATGCCTGTCAGTCAAGACGGGAAAAATTGACATGTCACGATTCGTGTTGACCTGACAGCCACTTCATTTCAACCTGCTGGCAGGATTGACGATGCAGGTGCTTATGCCTCAACGCGGGCAGGTGACATGGCAGTCGGGATGACAATTTGACGTTGTTCTACTTGCAGGGGTCGGAGCGTTTGGGACGGATTGATCTCGCAAAGGATGACACACTCCCCTCCTCCCCGTGGACTCTGAACTATGGCTTCGGATAGTACGCACACGAGAGATGAAAAGCACTTTTCCCTCTTCGGGCATCCGATCCTGCACGCCGGCCGAGGGCTGACCTACACCAGTCAGGTGCGCGAGATCCTGCTGGAAGAGATCCTCTCCGGCCATTGGCGCGTGGGTGAGCGCCTGCCGAGCGTGGCCCAGCTTGCCCGTCTCAGCGGGTTGAGCCGCTGGCCCATCCAGGAGGCTTTTGACCTGCTGGAGCAGGAGGGCTACCTGAGCAAGAGTGAGCGATCGGGCACGTACCTCAAGTCCATGGAACCCGAAGGCCGCAAGCCGCGTGGGACCATCGGCGTGGCCATGCTGTTGACCGAGGAAAAGGGGTCCTGGGGGACGTCCCCCTATTCGGAGTACCGGCTGGCTCGCGTGATGGCCGTCGCCGAAAGCCGTCAGCTCTCCATCACGGTGAAGTATCTGGCGGCGCACGATGATTGGAGCGAAGTGGATCTGGCGGGTCGCTACTTCCGCTCGTCGGCATTTGGCGTGATCTCGCTGTACTGCTTCCCCCATGTGCCGAGCAAGTTCCTGCCGCCGGACCGCTTGCCGTTCGTCTACATTGGCGGTCACACGGGATATTGCTCGCCGGTTGCAGCGGGCGACACGTTCAGCGGCTTCTACCAGATCACCAAGCAGGTGATCGCCAAGGGCCATCGCCGCATCATCTGCTTTGCAGACCCTTCGGACTCCGAATGGGAGCGGGAGTTCAGCCTGCGCGGCCATGCCATGGCGATGAATGAGGAAGGCCTGCAGGTGAACGAGGAGGCATGGCGCCAGTCGCTGGAGGTGCCGGAAGGGGACCTGCTGGCCATCCGCTCGTATCTGGAACGTTTCTCCGATGCCACCGCCATCATCTGCATGTGGGGTGCCATGTCGCCCACGATCGTGGAAGTGGCCACCATCATGGGATTGAACGTTCCGGGTGACCTGAGCATCACGGCCCACGGCGCGTCCACGCTGGGCTCCAAGCGCGACATCATGATGACGTGCCTGGAGTACGACATGGATGGCTTGATCAACGACGCGATCGATTTGCTGGAGGAGCAGAAGAGCACGGGTCGTGTGGACCGCACGTGCATCTTGTCAAATCCGATCCTGCGCGAGGGTGGAAGCCTGGCTCCCCCGCTGGAGACCGGGGAAGGAATTGAAGGCGCCCGTCGCGACAGCGCCAGAGGTGCGCAGGAGTCGCTGCGGGTGGATTGACCGGGTCTTGGCAGTATCTGGCTGCACTCCCTGCCGCCGCCCTCCCGCGAGGATCCGGAGTCCCGGAACTGGAGGCGATGGATCGTGACAACGGGAAGTGGCGCCACCAGGAGAACTTGACGTAATTTTGAACAACCCGGTGCCGGCGGCACGGTTCGGAACGGATCGCTGATGGCGGATCGACGTGAACAGCGGGGACTGAGCGCAAGGTCCATCGCCGCATGCCTCTTCGCCATGGTTGCCACGGCGTTGTGCGTGCAGTTCTTTGAGATCATCGAGGCCAGCGGAAACGGCTTCGGCCGCACGGCTCTTCCCATCGCCTCGATGATGGTCTTTGTTCCCCTACTGCTGATCGTGGCGGGAGTTTCATGGCTGGCGCGCTTTCGTTTTCTCTCCAAGCCCGAACTCATGGCGGTGCTCTTCTGCTCCATCATGACCGCACCACTGGCATCCAATGGTTTTTGGATGATGCTGATCGGGCCACTGGGCACGATTCCGAAGACCGCCTACTTTGAGGTCTACGATGCATTGCCGCCGTCCCTGTGGCCGCATTCGAAGAATGTGTTGGTGGATTCGCTGAAAAGTGGCGACGACGCGATCACAGCCAGGCGCGGCCATGTCGCCTGGGAGGAGGTCGCCACGGCGGAGGGAGACTTTGGCACAATCCCTGTGCTTGAGAACGGCGACTCCGGACAGACGAGTTCCTTCCGCGTGCGCGTGCCGCTTGCCACTGCGCAGGACACGTTCGACACGGCGCTCGTATTGGAGGAGCCGTATCTGCTGAGCGTGCTGCTGCGTCCGGTGGATCTCGGCCCCGACGCCGAGTACTTCTGCCATATCTACACCGGCGGGAAGGAAGAGTTCGACGTCGAGGTCTTTGCCGGCCGCACTTCCGGCGAGAAGAACTTCCTGCATCCGGACGGCTTTCTGCGGCGCGGCATCTACGGGTTGTCGCTCCCGCCCGGCACAGAATCACCGATCGAGATCGAGATTGGCTTGTCGGGACGCGGACGACTGGAGATCGCCGATTGCGAGCTCCTGAGCGTCGGCGCATTGGATGCCATCTACCGTGGCCGCACCTTAATCACGGCGGAGGATCGCGCGGCATTGCCCGAAGGACCGCTCCCCCACCGGTTGATCCCGCGCGCGGACAATCCGCTGAGCGCCGAGGGATTGGCGGGTTTCGTGGCCGGAAGCATTCCATGGAACCATTGGTGGCGGCCGTTCCTGTCGTGGTATTCCTTCGGCGCACTCGTGTTGCTTGGCTTGATGGCGCTGGCGGCCCTCTTCCATCGTCAATGGATCGAGAACGAACGCTATCCGCTCCCCAACACGGCCATTCCCGTGGCAATCGTTGGGCAGCCCGACGACGAGTCCTTTGTGCTCTCCTCGGTGTGGCGCAATCCGGCGATGTGGCTGGGCTTTGCCCTGGCCTTGTTCTGGTGCCTGATGAAGGGATGGAACGCCTACAACCCGGCCGTGCCGGACATGAACCTGCGCATCGACCTGTCGCCGTACTTCACCGATCCCGCGTGGGGGAAGACGTGGCGCGGCGAGGAAGCGCGCAATGTCACCTTCCATGTGACGGCGATCATGCTCAGCATCGCCATCTTCATGGAGCTGAACGTCCTGTTCAGCCTGGTGCTCGGATTCGCGCTCTTCCGTCTTCAGTACTTTGTCGGCGAGATGACGGGCATGGCGCAGCAGCAGGATTATCCGTACTTTCGCGAGCAGCAGATCGGTGCCTTCCTGATTTATGGCGCCCTGATCATCCTGTTCACGCGGCGCCATTTGTGGAGCACGCTGGTCGGCGCCTTCACCGGCGTGCGTAGCGGATCCTCGCAGGCGGGACTTGGCTATCGCACGGCGTGGACGCTGCTGCTGGCGTGCTTTATCGCGATGTTGGCGTGGGCGTATTGCAACGGAATCGCGCCACTCGGCATAGTCATCTTCTATGTATTCATCCTGCTGGTGGGATTGGTGGCGATGAAGCTGCGTGCCGAGTGCGGCATAGTCACCGGTTGGTTCGGCCCCATTGCCGTGGCGGGGATTATTCCGCTGACGGGCGGGATGCTGCTGTATGGTACACACGGCGTGATCTTTGTCTGCATTGCGGCTTATGCGCTGTTCCAGTACTTGTTTTTTATGACCGCCGGCATGCAGATGGAGATGATGGAGATGGGGCGCCGTTACCGCATGCCGCGCCGTGATGTCGTGGGCATCCTGCTCCTTGGCACCGTTGGAGCGCTCTTTCTCAGCGGCTGGGTGCACTTGACGCTCGGCTTTGGGGTCGGCGGCGACAATTACCAGGAGCGCTGGCCCTACATGGACAAGACATTCATCGTCCATGACTACAACCTGGCGATCGCGGATGCGAATCTGTTGCTGTTGCCGGAGGATGCGCCGGAGCGCGCGGCCGCCGGTGGCTTCAAGCCCATGCACGCGGGATACATCGTGGGCGGAGGCATCACGCTCCTGCTCACCATCCTGCGCCAGGCATTCTCCGGCTTCTGGTTTCACCCAATTGGGTTCATTGTCGGTTCCAGCCCCATGATGGAGATTGCATGGGGAAGCATCCTGGCCGCGGCGGTCATTCGCACGATCACATTCCGCGTTGGCGGTTCGCGCGCCGTGCGGACAAAACTGATGCCATTCTTCGTCGGCGTGTTCCTGGGAGCCATTGCCGCGTATCTTGTGTTCGCAGGCATCAGCGCGTGGCTGCATTTCTATCACCCGGAAGTCTTCCGGCGGAGCATCGGCCCACTCTTCTGACGAGGCATTGACGTGAGCAGTGGCAGGACACAGCCCCGTGCAGCATCCGCGCCATCCGGCGATGGGGGCAATGCGTCCATGGGCCGCCGCGCCGTCGCGCTGCTCTTCTTCCTCCTGCTTCTGTTCCTCGTTCATCGCATGCTGCACACGGTGTTCGGGCCGGATGACTACATACCCTCCATCACCGCCAGCCATGATTACGACCCGTCCTTGATGCAGGAGGCGCTGAGGCCGGAACGCGTGGCGCAGATTCATGCCGACATTCTGGCTCATGGCTCGCGGTACATGGGCGGCGAAGGCGCAACAGCCACTGCGAACATGATTCGCGAGGCATATGAACGTGCCGGCCTGGAGATCCTTGAGCAGGACAACCTGACTGTCGCGCCCGTGACCCAGTTCCGCGAGATCTACCTCGTCGATTCCAATAAGGATGAGGATGGATACGGGCAGCGCCTAAACAACATCGAGATCTACCCGTTCCTCCCGAATCACTTGCAACCGGTCACGACGCCGGACGAGGGCATCACGGGGACGCTGCTTCGGCTGACCGACGAGGTTATCGCCACGCGAAGCAGCTTCGAGGATTGCATCGGCCTGATCGAAGCAACCGACGAAGCCGTGCCGCAGACATTGCAGTACGACTGGAGCCGCTATGCGCAGCTCGGTGTGAAGGCCCTGATCGTGGCCCATCCGGACGGGATGGCGTCGATCCCTTGGGACCGCGTCGCGAACCAGATGGGCGGCATGGTGTCGAGCATTCCGGTAAACTTTGTTCGACTGGCAGCAACAGAGGAGATCTTTGCCCACGAAGGCCGGACGGTTCGCCTGCGCGTACGCGTGCGATTCGAGCAGGTTCCCAACAAGACGATCATCGGCATCCTGAGGGCCAAGGGCGGAGCCGCCACGCGCGAGAGTTCGGACGCGCTGGTCCTGCTGACCAATTACGACGCCATGTCGATCCTGCCAGACCTGGCACCGGGAACGATGCAGGCCATCCCGGTCGCTACCCATCTGGCCTTGGTGGAAGGCCTCAGCGCCTACCGGGATTCGCTCGTGCGCGACGTCGTTTTTGTTTCGTTTGGCGCGCAGTTCATGGCCCGCGATGGAGACAACAATATCCTGAAGTTGCTGGAGGAGAATTTCCTGCGCGCGGAACGCGATCCGATTCGCGATTTGTTCCGGACAGGTCCGCGACAAGTTGCCACCGACGACAATGACGCCGCGAGCGACCGCGACGCGCAGGACATGGCCCGCCTTCGCAAGTGGGAACTGGAACGCAACACGAACGCGGACATACTTCGAGAAGTCACCGCTCTGAAGGAATTGTTCACGGACGCGCGGTTCCTCAGCGATCCGGCATTCACACAGCAGCAATTCGACATTCTCGAGGCAGGTTCGCAGAAGTTCCTGACAGAGCAGGTCAGCCATGTCCTGAACACCATTGTCTTTGAGCTCCACGAGCCGATGCTGCAGGCCCGCCTGGCGTTCCTGCGCACGGGCGGTGAAGACACCGATTCGCAGACTTTCAATCGTTACCTGGCCGCGAAGCGAGCCTATGACATCGCCGTCATGGCGGCAGGGCAAAGGCCACTAAGCCTCCTTTCCTCTCCTGATTTTGGCGATGAGTTCGCGCGCGAGCACCAGCTTCGCCAGCGCGTCCACGACCGGCTGGAGCATCTGGCCCGGCATCACGAGTTCCGCGAAAGGCACCTGTCGCAGTGCGTCACGATCCTGCGCACCTTCATCGCCTACCAAAAGCTCATCGTCTTTGACAACAAGATGGTGCCTGCCGCGGGCGAGGAGACACGTCGCGAGAGCCTGAGCTTTTGGGATGGCGAATGGGGCATCAAGACGAACATGCGCGAGATGGGAAGCCTTGTCGCTTCCGCGCGCCAGCGGCTGGCATCAACCGATCCGACCTTTGGCGACCGCTCGATCTTCGAAGTCCCCGAGTTGTCCCGCTGGCATTCCTCCGATGTGTCCCGCCATACGATCCCTGTGCTGCATTTGTCCGCCACGGAGTGGACCCTGTTCGGGTACCACATGTACACGTTCATGAGCTTTGGCCGCGCGCAATCCTATCGCCACACCTTTGACCCGGTGGAACGCCCATTCATGCGCGATGTGGAATCCATGCGCCACAGCATTGCAACCTTTGGCGAATTGCTCCTGTCAGTGGCTCATGGCAATGGCCGGTTCGCCCCGATCCAACTGGGCTGGCTCAAGAAGACGTTTGGCGGGCGGGTGCTGGCCAGTGGCCTGGGTCAATCCATCGTGCCGCGTTATCCGATCGAGGGAGCCGTGTTGGCCTCGCGCTCGTACTTTGGATTCGAGTACTCCTATCCCGGGTTCTACCAACACCCGCTCCTCATGACCGATCCCTACGGCCGGTATGAGTTAGTGAACACGCCGTCGGATTTCTGGGTGAACAATTTCATCTGGGCCTTTGGGTTCTCGCCGGTTGCGGCGCTTCACGGTCCCGATGGGATGATTGCATGGATGAAGGACGAAGGCGAGACCGGGCAGCGGCTCTACAAGTCCGTCAACCTGGCATGGTTCGAACCACGCATCGAGGACGTGACGCTGGTGCTGTTTCGCGCGTCGCCCCTGGCATATCTGGACGTCACCAATCCCCAGCGCATGACCGACTTCTCGGGGATTCGGCTGTTCGAAAGCCGCGGGCTGAGCGCGTTGGAGCGCTTCTGTCACTTCCGCATTCAACCGGACCTCGGGATCGGCGTGTCCTATGTCGAGCCGGATGAGTCGGTCTATGTGGGCTTCGAGGCCGGTTCGTCGGAGAATGACCTCGCCAAATTGCTACGCGCGTTCATGCTAAATGTGCCACGCGACTGGAAGGAAATGCTGCGACAGGCCGAGCCCGGCCGCGAAATTGTCGGCCCGGGCTACACAGGCGACGATGCCGGGATCCTGCGCGACACACCACTTCACATGGCGCGTTCGTTGGCGTCAGTCAATCATCGGCGTCTGACACTGCAACAGCAGCACCACATGGCCGACGAACAAACGGAGGATTACCACGAGAAGGCTCTTGGCTTTCTGGAGAGGGCCGAGAATCCACTTATCCCCAAGACAGAATCCATCCGTGCGGCGCGTGATTCGGCCACCTACTCCATGCTGAATCATCCGGTCCTGCGCAGCTCGCTGACCGAGGCGGTCATCGGCATTCTCTACTATCTGGCGTTGTTGGTGCCGTTTGTTTTCTTCTTTGAGAAGCTGGTCTTCTGTCACACAGACATTCGCCGGCAACTGGCGTCGCAGGTCATCATCTTCCTCGTGGTGTTTGTGGCCCTCAACCAACTTCACCCGGCCTTTGCCATCATCCGCTCCTCGTTGATGATCCTGCTGGGGTTTGCGGTGATCCTGATCGCGGGCTCGATGACCCTGCTGTTCTCCGAGAAGTTCAAGGAGAACCTGGAGGAGCTGAGCAAGCATCGCGGGCGCGTGGCCGCCGCGGAGGTCAACCGCGTCGGCGTCATTGGATCGGCCTTCATGCTGGGCCTGAACAACATGCACCGGCGCAAGATGCGCACGTGGTTGACATGTGGCACGCTTTCGCTGATGACCTTTGCCATGATCAGCTTTACCTCCGTGCGCACCGACATTGTGAACGAGGAGATTGCCATCGGCCGCGCGCCGTACCAGGGCGTCCTGCTAAAGAAGGACCTGTTCCAGCGCTTCACCGATGCCGAGGTCTTTGCCATTCGCTCCAAGTACGAGCACATCTTCGATGTCTCGCCGCGCAAGATGAGCCTCGGCACGCAAAACTGGATCGACAAGCGCGGCAACAATCCGGAGCTGGAGATCATCCACGATCGCGACGGACATCTGCGCAGCCAGCGCTTTCATTCCCTGATCCAGATGACGCACACGGATCCGCTGCAGACGCAGCTCCGGGTCATCGCGGGGCACAAGTGGTTCACCGCCGAACAGGTCAAGGGTGTGGCCGGCGTGCCGCCGCCGATCATGATCCCGGACCGCATGGCAGAAAACATCGGTCTGCGGATCGAAGACGTGGCCTCCGCCCCCGTTCCTGTCCAGGTGAACGGCCGCACGTTTGAAGTCATCGCCGTCTTCGAGGCGGAGTCGCTGGCCGCCATTCGCGACATGGACAACCGCGACATCCTGCCGTACGACATCGAGAACATGGCACGCATCCATGTCATGGAAGGTGGTGAAGTCATCGCGGACGAATCCGCTCCACGGCTGCCGACCGATCGCATCGCCATCGCGCCCCTTCGCGACCTGGGCATCCAGATCCCCAATGAGAAGGACGCGTCGAACGTGTCCATCGCGCTGAGCCTCCTCCATGCCGATCCACGCAGCGCGCGCGAGGAGATCGACGTGATACTGGAGCAGACCGAGCGGCCCGCCTACTATGGCATTGGTGGCATGGCCTATCGCGGGCAGCGCACGCGCAAGGCGGGAATCAGCGGCCTGATCGACCTGGCGATCCCGCTGCTCATCGTGGCGCTGACGGTCCTGAATACGATGAAGGGCTCCGTGCACGAGCGTCGCTCCGAGATCGCCGTTTACAACGCCGTTGGCATCGCGCCGAAATACGTCTTCTTCATGTTCATGGCCGAGGCCATGGTCTATGTGGTGGTGGGCTCGCTGTGCGGCTATCTACTGAGCCAAGGGATTGGCCGTCTGCTCATCGCATTGGACATGACTGGCGGGATGAACATGACGTTCACATCGCTGACGACCATCTACGCGTCCATGGCCGTCGGCGCCACGGTGTTGATCTCCACATGGTTCCCCGCAAGAACCGCCATGGAAATCGCCCAACCCGCGGAGGAGGCCGGCTGGAAGATCCCCGAGCCGCAGGATTCCACCATCACGTTTGACCTGCCCTTCACCTTTAACTGGCGCGACCGGATGGCAGTGCTCGTCTTCTGCCAGCGCTTCCTGGACGATCACGGCGAGGGTGGCAGCGGCAGCTTCTACTGTCTTCTGCCGAAGCCCATCCTTGGCCAGAATGAGAACGGTGACGACGCGCCGGGCGTGGAGACGACCGTGTGGTTGAAGCCCTACGATCTGGGCGTCAGCCAGCGCGCCACCATCACCATCCCGCGCGATCCCGACACGGGCGAGTTCAAGGCGTGGATGCAGTTGGAGATCCTCTCCGGTTCGCGCGACGCGTGGGTGCGGCTTAACCATCGGTACGTCGCGGAGATGCGCCGGCATTTCCTGCACTGGCGCGCCGTCAGCGAGGAGGATCGCCAAGCCATGTTCGAGGAAGCACGCGAGCAATTCACCTCCGCCATGGAGGCACGGAGCTGACAGTGGCCACCAACCGCGAGGACAAGGAACTCCTCCTGTACCGCTCGCTCCTCGAACGCCCCGAGGAGTTCAAGGACGGCTTTGGCTGGACGACCGTCGCGGGCATCTTCTTCTGCGGCCTCATCATGCTGCCTGGCTCCATCTATCTGGGGCTCATGACAGGCGGTAATTTGGGACCCGCCGCATCCTGGGTGACGGTCATCCTGTTCATGGAGATCGCGCGGCGCGCCATGCAGCCGCTCCGCAAGCAGCATCTCGTCGTGTTGTTGCATGCTGCAGGCGTGATCATGGCCGCCAATGTCCTGTTCCCCGGTGGTCCGATGGGGCATCTGGTCTATCGCGCGTACCTGCAGGGCAGTGATGCGGTGCGCGATGCGGGGATGACCGATGCCTTTCCCGCGTGGTTCATGCCGCCGCCGGAGAGCGAGGCCCTGGCCGAGCGCACGTTGCTGCATTCGGACTGGCTCGTTCCCATCGCCATCGCCGCGTTCCTGCTGATGATCGGCATGGTCAAACGCTACACGCTGGGCTACTTCTTCTTCCGGCTGACATCGGATGTCGAGAATCTGCCTTTCCCGCTGGCACCCATCGCTGCCCAAGGCGCCGCCGCCTTGGCAGAGGCGGACGACAAGCCGCAGGCCAATGACAACGTGGCGGAGGAAAGCAAGGACGCCGATGGCAAGACGCTGAAGAAGGGAACGCGGTGGCGCATCTTCTCCCTTGGCGGCATCATCGGCCTGATGTTCGGCGCGGTGCAGATTGGCATTCCGGGCGTGACGAGCCTGTTCCTGGCCGAGCCGTTCTTCCCGATTCCGCAACCGTTTGTCGACACGACGACGCTGACGCAGGACATCCTGCCCGCGACACCCACCGGCGTGACCCTCGATCCGGGGATCATCCTGCTTGGTTTTGTCCTGCCGTTTTGGGCGGTCATGGGGACAATCATTGCCATCGTGATGACCATGATCATCAACCCGATCCTGCAGCACTATGGCGTGTTGAACCAATGGCAGCCGGGAATGGACACGGTGAACACGACATTTGCCAACAGCGTGGATTTCTGGATGAGCTTTGGCATCGGCGCCGGTTGCGGCATTGCGCTGGTTTGCATCTTCGCCACGCTGCGCGATCTCCTTGGCAAGTTGCGGGCCGCGCGCCTGGCTCGCGAGGCCGGTGACAGCCGCCGGTCCGTTTGGGAACCGCCGCATCCCGGACGCGGGGACTATTCACTTGTGCTGTCACTCGTCCTTTATGTGATCGCCGCCCTCAGCGTCATCTGGCTGTGTCACACTTTGCTGCCGCAAACACCGGGCATCCTCGTTTTCCTCTTCCTGTTCGCGTTTGTATACAACCCGCTCGTTTCGTATGTGAATGCGCGCCTGTTGGGCATCTCGGGGCAGACCGTTGACATCCCCTTCGTGAAGGAAGGGGCGTTCATCTTGTCCGGCTCGAAGGGCATCGACATCTGGCTGGCGCCGGTCCCTTTCGAGAACTATGGATTCATGGCCCAGGCATTCCGCATCAACGAGCTGACCGGCGTGAACATCCGCTCGCTGCTGAAGACGGAGCTGGTCGCGCTTCCAATCCTGCTCCTTCTGTCCATCTTCTTCTGGAACTTCATCTGGAAATCGGAAGCCGTCCCGTCGCCCATGTTCCCAGCCGCACAGGTCAATTGGGAGTTGGCCGCCAAGAATCAAGTGCTTCTCTTCTCCTCCACCTTTGTCGCCGCCGAGGATTCGGGCATCGAGCACAGCGTCGCAGACTCCGAGTTCATGCGCGCCATCCATCCGCGTGTGATTGGCGCGGGCTTCGTGGGATGTGTGCTTCTCTTTGTCGTCTTCAGCACTTTCGGCCTGCCGGTGATGCTGATCTATGGGATGATCCGCGGCATCGGGCAGTTGCCCCACTTCATGCTATTGGAGCTGGTGGGTGCGCTGCTGGGGAGATACTATTTCCAGAAGAAGTACGGCCAGGTGCGATTCCTGACCGTCGCGCCTGCCCTCTTGGCCGGTTATTATACGGGCGTCGGCTTGGTCAGCATGCTCACCATGGCCCTGATGCTCATCAAGTCCGCGATCTCGACAGCTCCATTCTGAAAGGCAGATCATCACCCGCACAGCCATGTCCACGTTCCCTGAACAAGTCAACCTGCCGCTGGAGGCCGCCGCACGCATCGTGCTGCAGGGCCTGCGTATTCGCCTCGGCCGGTCGCTGATCACGGTTTCGGGCGTGTTGCTGGGGATCATGTTCCTGTCGTCGACGCTGACGACGCACCTGGTGAAGTCCGGTGTCGCGGAGGAGGATCGCCTGCGGGCAGAGGCATCGCGCATGGTGAACTTCCTGCGCGCGGAGATGGGCGTTCTCGCGGATCGGCAAGTGAACGTCATTGCCACCGGCGATCTGACCGAGGCGGAAGTCCGATTCGTGCGGCGCCTGGCCCGGGAGGGATTGGCGGACCTTGCTTGGTCGGGACCGATCCCATCAAGCCTGCAAACACTTCGGGGCATAACGTCTTTAACCAGTTCCGGCGTGTCGGAGGCTGCGGATGCCGTGGTCATCTTTGGCGGCAGGGATGGCTTTGATTCGATGCGCGACAAGCTGTTGGAGGTCGAGTTCTCAGGACCAGTCGCCATGACGCGAGCCTCCGCCGCGGAGGAAACGGTTGATGGCGGCATGCGGCTCGTCTCCCTGACGGGCGTGCCGACGGAGGCCGAACTGGATCGCGCCGCCGCCGAGGCAAGGACGGCCCGCTACCGCCTGGCTTGGATCATGGTGATTGCACTGGCCGTGACCATGATGGGCATCACCAACGCGATGCTCATGTCCGTCACCGAGCGGTTCCGCGAGATCGGCACGATGAAGTGTCTCGGCGCGACATCGCAACTCATCCGTCGCATCTTCCTGATCGAGTCGCTCCTGATTGGCGGAACGGGGAGCCTGGCCGGTGCCTTGCTCGGCGCGGCATTCGCCATCGGCTTTCACAGCATCATCTATGGCTTCGGGATGGTTCTCGGTTCATTGGCCATGACGCCACTGGTGCTGACGATCATCCTGTCGGCACTCGGCGGAATTGTGCTAACAGTGTTGGCGGCGCTCTATCCGGCGGGTGTGGCCTCCTCGATGGTGCCTGCAGATGCCTTGAGGTCCAATGTCTGACATGAACGCAACGAGCGAACAGATCAACCGCCTGTTCTCGCCGCGCGACGACGAGCCGGAGGACACCATCGTCCGCGCGGTGGATCTGACCAAGGTATATCGCACTGGGAGCGTGGAGACCGTGGCGCTGCGCGGGGCCTCCATGGAGGTCCGACGCGGCGAGTATCTCTCCATCATGGGGCCATCGGGTTCCGGCAAGAGCACCCTGTTCAACCTGGTCGGCGCGTTGCAAAAACCCACCTCCGGCAAGGTCTACATCGATCAGGTGGACATCGCGCAACTCGACACGGAGGAGTTGGCATGGTTGCGATGCCGCAAGGTTGGCTACATTTTCCAGACGTTCAACCTGATCCAGGTGATGACCTGCCTGGAGAACGTGATGCTCCCCATGGCCTACGCGGGAACTGACGAGGAGACGGCGCGTGAAAGGGCCATCGAGAAGCTGACTCTTGTGGGGCTGGGACATCGGTTGCTGCACAAACCCGCTGAACTGTCCGGCGGCCAACAGCAACGCGTCGCCATTGCGCGCACCATGGCAAACGATCCGGCCATCGTGCTGGCCGACGAACCGACTGCCAACCTGGACCAACGAACCGGCCAGGAGATGATCGAACTGCTTGGCGAATTGAAGGATCGATTCGGCGTCACCATCATCTCCGCCACCCATGACCTGAAGATGCTTCAGCGATCGGATCGCATCCTTTGGATCGAGGACGGCCGCATCGTCCGCTCCGCCCGGCCGGAAGAGATCGACTTTGCATCCAGTGACTTTCATTGAGGGAATGGCACGACGTGGCACGAGGACGACAGACATCACCGACGCACTTGGCGGATCCATTGGCCGTCATACCTTGCCACGCGCCGGGTGTGGAGGTGAAGGAATCTCCGGAGGGGGACTACCATCTGCGCAAGCGCTACCCGCCGGGTCGCGGATTGATGGCATTCATGAAGAAGCGCCTCGGCTGGAGGCACGAGTGCTACTACAACCTGGATGCCCGCGGAACCGAGTTCTGGAAGCTGCTCAATGGCGAGCGCACACTCCACGAAGTGGCCGCGATTGTCCAGCAGCGTTGGGAATTGGAAGAAGCGGAGGCGCGCCGGGCCGCGGTCCAATATGTCCGTAGCCTGATGCTGCGCAATTTGCTGGAGTTGGAAGTGAAGGGTGCAAACGCGGACGGGAGCAGGTCATGACAACCGACAACATCATCGAAGTCCGCAACGTTCGAAAGCGCTATCGCCTTGGGTCCGAGGAAGTCTGGGCCCTGAACGGCGTCACCATGGATGTGAAGCGCGGCGAGTTTCTGGCGATCATGGGGCCATCCGGTTCGGGGAAATCCACCTTGTTCAACCAATTGGGGGCCTTGGATGTGCCGACGGAGGGGACCGTCTCCTTTGAGGGACACTCCATCTTTGACATGCCCGAGCAACGCCAGGCGGCATTCCGCTGCAACAAGATCGGCTATATCTTCCAGACGTTCAACCTGATCCCGGTGATGAGCGCCCTGCAAAATGTCATGCTGCCAATGACGTTGAAGGGTCTTGAACAAGAGGAGGCCGAGGCCGCCGCTTCGGAGATTCTCACGCGTGTCGGTCTGGGGCACCGCCTGCATCACAAGCCCTTTGAATTGTCCGGCGGACAACAACAGCGCGTCGCCGTGGCGCGGGCATTGGCGAACAAGCCCATGGTCGTGCTGGCCGACGAGCCGACGGGGAACCTGGACACGAAGACGGGCGAGGAAATCATCGAGTTGCTTACGACGCTCAACCGCGAGAGCGGCATCACTGTCATCTGCTCGACGCACGATCCGAAGATGATTCGCTCATCCGAGCGCGTCTACTGGATGCGCGATGGAAAACTGGAGCGCGTAACATCCGGACAACAGGCGCTGCAGGCCATACGAACCGGTTGATGAGCAGCAACCAAGGCAAGGGAGTCCCCGCCATGTGGAAGCGCATTGCCATCCTGGCAGGATTGACATTCATTGGCATGAATGGGGCGGCCATGCAGCGCGAGGAAATGATTGTTCCAGTCATCGAGGGCGATTGGTGGCGCGTGGCCTCGACGCCGGATCTTGGCGAATACAACTCCGAGCGCCAGCAACCGGTCGATTTTGGCCTGTGGCAGGCGGCGGACGGCACCTGGCAGCTATGGTCCTGCATCCGAAACACAAGCTACCCCGGCCATACGCGGCTGTTTTACGGCTGGGAGGGAGCATCGCTGACCGACACGGAGTGGGAGCCGAAGGGCATCGTCATGGAATCCCGCCCGGATCTCGGAGAGCCCCTGGGCGGCCTGCAGGCCCCGCACGTTGTCCGGCATGATGGCCGGTTCATCATGGCCTATGGTGATTGGACGAACATCTGCTTTGCGACAAGTGAGGATGGGAAGAACTTTGAGCGCATCATCCAGCCGAATGGCAAGACAGGCGTCTTCTCCGAAGGGCAGTTTGCCAATGCCCGCGATCCCATGATGATCCAGATCGATGGATTGTGGCATCTATACTACACCGCCATCACCGCGGGAAAGGGCTATGGATACTGCCGCACTTCGCAGGACCTGAAGACATGGTCCCAATCGATGGTGATTTCCTATGGCGGAAAGTTGTCTGACAATCCGTGGTTCAACGAATCGCCACATGTGGTTGAGGTTGAGCCGGGCGAATTCGTCTACTTCCGCAATCAGTACTACGGCTCTGGCAATCTTAACTGGGCCTACTACTCGCGCAACCCATTGAACTTCGGCATTGATCATGACGAGCACCTCACGGCGCGCCTGGAGATCGCTGCGCCCGAGGTTGTCGTGGATGACGGCAAGTACTACATCGCGGCACTAACGCCGGAGCTCGACGGCATCCGCATCGCGCGCCTGCGTTGGGCGCGGCGGCCAATCTTTGGCGAACCGGTTTGGGGCGATGACGGGATCGGTAGTGTTGAGCTATGGCGGGTGGTTGAGGGAGCGCCGGACAGTATCGTTTTTTGTGACGCGGAACCGGATCCGGAGTCACCACGGCTTCGCATCCTGAGCACGGCGGCAACAGTTGATGGCGGATCCGACGACAAGCGCATGGTCACACTCGAATCCGAGCCATTCGTTCTGGATGCGCCCTTCTATTCGCTGCTGGTTGGCGGCGGGAACGACCGGGAGCGCACCCACGTGGCGATTGTGGATGCCACAACGGGCGATGAGTTGGCTCGCTACACCGGCCGTTATCAGGAAAAGCAGTTCGTCCACCGGATTGACGCGACCAGTCTCAAGGGGCGGCAGGTGCGCATTCGAATCGCCGACCGGTCAAGCGACGCGTGGGGACACATTGCATTTGGAGGCATCTGGCGCCAGGGAGAGCCGGTGATCTTCCGCTGATCCGGGTCCGACTGAGACTTAATCGCCACCGAAGCCCGGGTTGCAGATCTTGTCCTGGAAGTAGCCCGCCACCATTGCCGCCTGTGAGAGAATCAGGCAGCAGGTCAGCGCAATCTTTCGATGTGTCGGCTGCTTCAGTCGAAACGGCGAGAACACAAGGCCCAGATAGAATCGATGGGTCTCCAGCCGTACCGGGGCCGAGCGGCGCTTTGCCCTGGCGATGTGAAATCGCCGGGCACCACGTCCATACTTCATGTGCTGGCGGATAAACCGATACAGGTTGAGACCGTGATAGTGGACGACGACGGCACCGGGCGCCTCCACCATCGCGCGGCCGGATGTCAGCCACCGGTCGCAAAGATCGCGGTCCTCGGCCAGGAATGAATGCTTCTCATCAAAGCCGCTCATGGCCAGGAACTCATCGCGCGCGACTGCGACATTCATGGTGGCAATGAAGCGCTGCGAATCCGGCGTGTTTCGCATGTACTCGTAAAGATACTCGAGCAGGGCCCAGCTAGCGGTGTCGAAGAGACTATGCGGGTAACCGTTCACAATGCGCCCACCCACCAAGCTGCGTGGTTGATTGCGAAGCACCTTCTCCAGCGCGGTCAGCCACCGGGGATGTGCCTTGCAGTCATCATCGATGAAGGCGATCCACCGCGCGTTCGAATCGCGAACTCCCAGATTTCGGGCCACGCCGGGGCCAAGGTTTTGCTGGCGCAGGAATCGGACCTGCAACTCGGACGGCAGACTGCCTGCAAGCGCGGCGCCCACATCCACCGGACTGCCATCATCGACGACGATCACTTCGAACTGGTCGTGTGGATACCTCAGCCGCGCCAATGACGTCAGGCATCTGGCCAGCTTCTCCGGCCGGCCATGCGTCGCGATGACGACAGAGAACGCGAGGCCTTGCTTCATGACCGGCTCGATGAAAGAAGCTGGCGAACTTGCCGGGCAAGCGGCTCCCCCTTCCGGAGGAAACTGCGCCGGCGAAACTCCATCTTGGAAGTCCGCTCGACAGCAGCCCCTTCACCCAGCAGGTAGCCGCACAGCTCTCCCATGGCGTTGAACTTGAGCATGATCCAAAGCGTCATGAGCATATCGAGGGTGCCAGGTCTGTTCCGACACAAGGATCGCCAGACTGGCCAGATCTTGGCAAACCGAACAAGCGGAATTAATGGCGCGCCGAATATGTAAACCAAACGCTTGCCGACGGACCAATTGCGGGCGCGATTGGCGGCGAAGAGCCGACCTCCCCAAAAGGTTAGCCCCAGGGACGGAAGAAGAACCGATGGATTGAGATGAAAGGCGCGAGCCTCCCGATCGATGCAAAAGCGGTGTCCTCGTGTACGCAGATCGAACTGCATCGCACTTTCCGCGGCAATCATCTCCTCCAATCGGTCGCCATATTCCAGCAACACTTCCTTCTTGTAGGAACTGTTGTGGCCGGGGATGTGCTCCTGCTCCTCCGCCGTCTTGCAATGGAGCCAACCTCCGTACTCGGTCAGGTAGTTTGCCCAACTGACAGCGCGCCTGGGATTGCCATTCAGTACTATGGGCGAGACACCCGCCCAATCCTCGCGGTGTCGTTCGATCAGGGCCCGTGCCCATCCCGCCGCGGGAAAGCAGTGCTCCTCCAACAGGACAACCACTGGGGCATTGGCAGCACGGATGCCCGCGGCGCGATGCTGCGGTGTGCCGACGAATTCGCGCTGCGTGACAAAGGTGACCTTTCCGAATGGAACGAGGTCTTCCTCCACGACCTGCAATTCGTCGCGAGGCGGCCCCACGATGACCAACTCCATCTGGCCGGCCACGTCCTGGCGCGCAACCGCCCTGACGACGGATCGAATCGTCGCGTAGTTGTCGGGAGTGATGGCGATGGCGGACATTTCAATGGTCATTCGATCAGGACTCCTGGTGGATTGCAAAATTCTTCACGGGAACGCGACTTCCCGTGCGCATGGATTCCTCCGCAGCGAGCAGCACGGAGAGGGACCGCAGGCCCTCCTCCAAAGTGACACGGGGGGGCTTGCTGGATTTGACCGATTTGACAAAGGAGTCCAAGGCCAGGCCAAACGAGGGATCGTTCCACGGATGGCGCATTCGCTTCATGCGCTCCGGAGTTGCAGCGGCTTCCCTGACGACGGAACGAACACGCTCGCGAAGTCCACCCGCCCTGCGGCCCCATACCTTCACCCGGCTGGAGCGGTATCGCTCGAAGGAGGCACCGCCCTTTTCGCCGGTGACGTCGAACTGCGCGGATTCCGCACAGCCGGACAGGGCGACGCATTGGGCAGTCATGCCATCCTCGCATTCCAGCAGGAGCAGGGCACTGTCGCCTTCCGCATGGCGAGAAGTGATCAAGGCGGAGACAGTGATGATCTCGCGCCCCGTCACGTAGCGAATCATGTCCACGTCATGGGTCGTCAGGTCGAGCAGGGCACCGCCGCCTTGTGCTCGCTGCCTCTTCCATGCCGGCGCATTTGCATCCGGCGTGGAGAACAACGTGCGCACACAGACCGCATCGCCCACTCCACCGGTCCGGACGAGCTTTCGCATCTCGCGAACGAGGGGATGGAAACGATAGTTGAACCCGACCATCACCCGGTTGGCAAAGGGGTGCGCCGCCAACCGGCGCGCTCCTTCCAAGTCGGTCGCGACGGGTTTCTCGAGATACACATGCCGCCCTTCCTCCAACGCCATCGATGCCATTGGCGCGTGCAAACCGCTGGGCGATGCGATCAGGACCGCATCGCATGGCGCCTTTGCGAGAGCCTCCTCCAGATCCGCAAAGACATCGGCATCGGGCGCAAGCAGCGCTGCCTTGTCCAGGGAATCGCGATCGGGATCCACCAGTCCGACAACCTGCACCGACTGCATGTTGTTCAGGTTTGGCAGATGGACTTCCGTCACCACTCGTCCACAACCAGCCACGATCAATTTGACCGGCTTGTGACTCATTCGCGGACCTCCACGGGGATGGTTCTTTGCGGCGCGACAATCCTGGCGATGAGCTGGCCGGGCAGCTTCTCCCCCAGTAGCACAAACAAGCCAAGCGTCACAACGGCGAGCAGGGCACCGGCAAGCACGACATGGAGAATTCCCTCACCGGCCGGGAGAAGCATGCCGATGGCGAGCACAGTCCCGAACACAACGAATGCGCGCAGTGCGCTGTGCCATGGAATGGCAACCAGTCTGGTGTGCAGCAGTGTCACTATGACCATGAGTACTCCCACCCACGCCATGATCGCGTAACCGCCGGCGGCGCCCGGGGCACCGGCGATGGTGAATCCTATGGCGACACCGATGGGAGACAACAGCAAGTAGACCACGGAAATCCTCGCCGCAACGGTCGCCCGGTCCATTCCGGCGAGAAATGCCGTGGCCAGTGTCAGCCACACGCGTCCAGCGCTGGCCATCAACAGGAGAGACAGGAAGTCCGCCGTGCGGGCGAATTCAGGGCCGAGGATCATGAACGTCAGTTCGGAGGAAAGCACGATCCCTATGGCGGCGAATGGCAGGAGCATGAGCCCAAGCCGGAGCCATGCGGCACCCGCCACACCGGCAGCGGCCATCCCGAGGCGCTTTCGTTGTTCCGCGACACCGGACAAGATCACAGGCATGAGCGCCATGCCCAGAAACGCGGGAACCAGCGCCAGATTGACCGCGCCCGCGTACCACCCGGCGGTTTGCTCGTCGGTCAGCATCTTGACGATGAAGAGGTCCATCCCGTCGGTGAAGCGCATGCAGAGCGCCGCCACAAAAAGCGGTATGGAGGAGATGAACAGGGCACGCGTCGACGCACGCGCACCATCCAGGCGAAGGGTGCTCAACGTGCGGGCGATGAACAACTCGGCCAACGAAGCGCCCAACCATGTGAGCGTCGCTGCGGTCACTCCCCCACCCATCACGATGACCAGCAGCACCAGCACAAGGCGCGCAATGGAACGTGTGGCGGTGACCATTGCCCGGCCGCGAAAGGAATGCAGCCCGGCAAAGATCTGCAGGTAAATCTGGCTGCGCAGGAAGATCGGAATGTCGATCGCGATCAGCGCCAGCAGCCACGCGAGATCCTTCATCCCCAGGATCGCGGCAAGTGGCCATGCCAGCGCGGCAAGCAGGATGGCCAAGCCAGTGCCCAGCACCAGCGCTGAGCGCAGGGCCGTCCGTGCCACGGGTTCCCAATCATCCGATTCCGCGATGGACTTGATGACGGCGCGCGAAAAGAAGCTGGACAGACTGGACTCCACCCAGCTCAGGACAGTGATGACCACGGCATACTGTCCATAACCCGCCGGCCCGAGCTTGCGCGCCAGCATGCCCATGATGAGCAGCCCGCAGACCAGAACCGTGGATTGTGCAGCCAACTCCCATGCCGTGTGTCGTGCAGTACTCCGGTTGGCTGGATGATCTGTCTTATCCCGCATCGGAGAGCGCCCGGGACGCCGCCGCCATGGGGGCTCCCTCCACCCCCTGTGGAGCGCGATCGCTGCGGATGACCTGCTCTTCGTAGTAGGAACGCTCGGTGTTGACATCCCACAGGTCATGGCTGGCCCCCATCAGGTTGCGGGCAGCATACAGGCCACACAGCATCGAATGGTCCTGGTTGTTGTAGCGATGCATGCCGTTGCGGCCGATGGTCTGCAGGTTCTCGAAGGTGGCGAGGTACGCACGCAGCGTCTCCAGGTGCTTCTGGTACTCCTCGTCGTAGACCGGATAGGCGGCGCGTTGACGGATGACCTTGCCGTCGATGACACGGCCATCACCATCGAGTCCCAACTCCTTGATCTCGCGCCCAGCCAACTTGATGAGCTCTGCGTCTTCCATCTCCCACAGGTCGTCGCCCACCGAACAGAAGTACTCCATGCCCAGGCTCGTCGTCGCGTCATCGGGCACCATGGCCGCGGACCAATTCTTGAAGTTCTGGATGCGGCCGACGCGCACCTCCGGGGAATGCACATAGATCCAGTTGTCGGGAAACAGGTGCCCGCGATCAATGATGAGCACGACGATCAGGAAGTCGCGATACTTCAGCGACCGCGCCGCGTGCAGCACCGGCTCCGGAGGGGCGGGATGCAGGTTCTCGACCAGCAGCCGCAGCGGCATGGTGCTGATGACTTCCTCGACGGCGATGTCACTCTCCCCGTCGGAGTCGCGAATCGTCAGATGGGTGACGCGTCCGTCCTGATGATGGATCGACCGGACAGCGGAACCGAGGCTAAGCTCTCCGCCACGCGCGACCACCGTCTTCGCGCACTCCTCCCACAGTTGCCCGGGACCCAGGGGTGGATATTGGAATGCGCTGATCAGCGACTTCACGTTTCCACCGCCGAACAGGGAGTTCCTTACGGCGGAGAAGAACGAGAGCTTGCGAATGCGCT
>CAZVAQ010000015.1:32104-39468 GCA_964625145.1 uncultured Candidatus Sumerlaeota bacterium | reverse complement strand
CTACTCTGTCGGATGCTTTCCGCCCGAGGACGCCATGACCACTTCTGCCGCTCCCGCCTCTGTCACGCCCACCATTGGCATCCGCCCCGCCGTCGTCGCCGATGCGCCGCGCATCCATGCGCTCGTCACCTACTGGGCCGAGCGCACACCTGTGCTCCCCAAAAGCCTCGGCTCCATTTACGAGAACCTGCGCGAGTTTGTCGTGGCCATGGATGGCGAGGAGCTCGTCGGCGCCGCGGCGCTGCACATCGATTGGGCCGACCTGGCCGAGATCCGCACCGTCGTCGTCGCCCCCGAGCGCCGCAACCAAGGCGTCGGCCGCCTCCTCGTCGAGGCCCAGATCGCCGAAGCCGCCATCCTTGGCATCGAGCGCGTCTTCTGCCTCACCGATCAACCCGGCTGGTTTGCCCGCCTCGGCTTCGGCCCCATCGACAAGGCCGAACTCCCGCACAAGGTCTGGCGCGACTGCCTCCACTGCCCCATTTTCACCAAGTGCACCGAGACGGCGCTCGCCCGGCGCGTCGTGCTCGACTGATTCACCCGCTGCCTCCCGGCAGCCTCTTTCCTTGCCCACGCCACTCCCGCTGGTCATTGCGTCGAGTACGCTGCGCCGGACCGCATTTTCCTTAGGATTCCAGGGGGGTAGAGCTGTTGGCGAATCTGACCTCCCTTGGACAGTGGTTGAGTGGCGCCCAGAACTGCGGCAGCCCACAGCCAGACGTAGCCCGCTTGGCCGAACGCCTGCGCATCATCACCGGCATCGTGGAGACGCTGGAAGGCTGCGGCGACGAGGACACTCTTGCGCGGGCTGCCGTCGAGCTGGCCCGTGAACGTCTGGGGCTGGAGCGTTGCTCGCTTTACCTGCGCGAAGGCGCCCGCTTCCACGGCACTTACGGCACCGATCAACATGGGAACACCATGGACGAACAGGCCGGAGTCCTCGAGCTGGCCGGCGAGATGGGCCGATTCGTTCTGGAGACCCACGGCGGCTCGCGCATCTGGTCCAAGGCAGTCGATTCCTGGACCACATGGCAGGACGGCAAGTGCCTTAAGTTCGGCGAGGGCGAAGTGGCCTTGTCCGTCCTCCGTACCGCCAGCGGCCCCGTCGGCCTCTTCTTCAATGACAATGCTATCAGCGGCGCCCCCATCGACGACGCCCTGCAGGAAGCCGTCGCGATCTACGCCGCCCTGCTGGGCAACCTGATCGAGCGGCAGCGCGGCGCCCGCGAACAGGAGAACGCCCGCGAGCTCTTCGAGCGCGTCTTCAACTCCGTCCCTTCCAGCATCGTCATCTACAGTTCGGCCGATACACTGCTGACGGCCAACGAACGCGCGCGGCGCTTGTACAATCTGGGGGAACTGACCCCTTTGTCGGGCCTGCACATTTCGGCCCTCGGTTTCGCTCCGGAGGAAACCGCCTCCATCATCGCCCAGAACCGGACATTGCTGGGGGCCGCGCCCGACGAAGAAGTGGTCTCCGACGAAGTGAGCCTCCATGTGATGGGGCGCCGGAAGACATTCCGTCGGCTCAAGTTCCCCATCACCATGCCCGGCTCCGGCACGCGCGCGCTGCTGTCCATTTCCGCCGACATAACCGAAGTGCAGGAATCCGCGGACCGCCAACGCCGCATCTCGGAGGGGCTACGCAAGGTCGTGATCATCTCCGACGAGTTGGCGCAGATTCGCGATCGCCGCATCTTCTTCCGCCGCGCCGTGGAGTTTTGCCTGGATGAGCTGGGCGTGGAGCGTTGCTCCATCTTTGTTGACGAGGAGGGGTACCACTGCGGGACGTGGGGCACGGATGTCCACGGCCGGATCGTCGACGAATCGGCCTACCGCGTGCCGATCAATTCGGAGGAGAAAGCGAAGTGGCATCGCTTGGTGGAGGAGAGCGGGTCGGGATATTACATCCACCAGGGCGATTTGTCCCAATGCCCCAACGGCGAGGTGAAGGTTGTCGGCCGCGGCGAGGTCGCCGCCACGCTGATCCGCTCCCACACCGATGTGTACGGGATTTTCTACAACGACAACCTGCTGAGTGGGGCGCCCATCGACACCGCCACGCAGGAGGTCCTGACGGTTTACTGCTCGATCCTCGGCAATCTGATGGCGCGGCGCGCCTTGGAGGAGGGCCGCACCCGCAGCGCCCGCCAATACCAGAATCTGTTCGAGCAGACGCCCACGGCGAACTTCATCTGCTCGGTCGACGGTGTGATCGTCGCCTGCAACCTCCCCTTCTCTCGATTGCTGGGCTTTGAATACCAGCACGAGGGAATTGGACAGGAAATACGCCACTTCCTCGCGCCCCGGGCTGTTGTCCGCCTGATGCGCATGGTCGATGAGCACGGCTCGCTCTCCGGCGAAATGGTCGAGGCCCGCACCATCGACGGGGAGGAGCGGATCGTTGCGGTGCACGTGTCGACCATCCGGGGCGATTCGCGCACCATCATCGGCTACCAGGGCTTCCTGGTCGACACTACCGAGCAGGTGCGCGTGGAGCGCGCGTTGGAGGAACTCGCGGGCACGACCGTCCTGCCCGGCGGCGAGGGCTTCTTTCCCGCGCTGTTGGAGAGCCTCTCGCGCGCCACAAACATCCCCCACATCATCCTGTGCGAGACGATCGAGAATCGCACGGGATGGTTGCGCGTGGTGACCGAGCGCGGCATCGGTGTCCCTGCCGGATCGGAGTTTCATTGCAAGGACATCCCCGGCGAGCTGGTCCTGAAGCACGGCGAGTTTCACATGACCCGCGGCGTGAGCGAGCGGTTCCCCGAATGCGGGATTGCCCACAACCTTCAGGCACAGGGCTTCTATGGCCTGGCGTTGAAGAACTCCGCGGGTTGGGCTGTCGGGGCATTGGGGTTGTTCAGCACGAATGCGATGACGCTGACGCCGCGCACGGAATCCATCATCCGCATCTTTGCATCGCGCGCGGCGGCCGAAATCGCCCGCACCCGCGCGGAGGTTGCGCTGCGCGAGAGCGAGTCGCGCTTCCTTCAGGCGCAAAAGCTGGAGGCACTGGGTCGATTCGCCGGCAGCATCGCCCACGACTTCAACAACCTGCTCACCACCATCCTGACATTGAGCGACATGGCCGCCGACACATTGCCTGCCGGCCATCCCGTGCGCGAGGACATCACGCAGATCAACCGCATCTCGCTCAAGGCCGGCAACCTCACCCGGCAGTTGCTGAACTTTGGCCGCGCGCATTCGCGAGGCGCCGGATCGTTGAGTGTCGCGCGAATGATCGCGGAGCTGAAGGGCATCCTGGAGCGATTGCTCGGCGAATCGATCCGGCTGGAGATCGACATCGCGCCGGACACTGGCGCGATCGTCATCGACAAGACGCGCTTCGAGCAGGTGGTCGTGAACCTGGCCGTCAACGCCCGCGATGCGATGGCCAACGGAGGCGTCATCCGCATCAGCGGCTCCCGCCAGGAGATAATCGACGACGACCCCAGGCTCGCTCCCGGCATGGCGCCGGGCATCTACAGTGTGCTGAAGTTCGCCGACACGGGGGAAGGGATCAACAGCGAGCATCTCTCGCGGGTGTTCGAGCCGTTCTTTTCGACCAAGGAATACAGCAAGGGCACGGGCCTCGGCTTGTTCACCGTCTACAGCATCGTCACGCAAAATGGCGGCAACATCACCGTGCAAAGCGCGCCCGGCGCCGGCACGGTTTTCACCCTGGTGTTTCCGCACACGGAGTTCACGCCCGCCGAGGAGAGCTCGCAGGACGAGGATATCTCGCTGGAGCTGGCAGGATCCAGCCACGAGACGATCCTGCTGGCCGAGGACGACGAGACCGTGCGCCATTCGGTGGTCGGCATCCTGCGGCGCATGGGCTACAATGTGCTCGAAGCGCCGGGTGGGGGAGAGGCGTTGTTGGTGTGCGAGCGCCATCCGGGGCCGATTCATCTGCTGCTGACCGACGTGCGCATGCCGCACATGAACGGCTTCGAGTTGGCCCAGCGCGTGCGCCGGCTTCGCCCCGGAATTCGGATCGTCTACATGTCCGGTTACATGGATGAAATGGAAAGCCGCGACCGGCCGGCGGATGCGGAGATTCTGGCCAAGCCCTTCAGTTCCAAGATGCTCAATGCCTGGATCCGCAAGGCGCTGGACGGCGAGCCCGCCGCAGTCATCGCGGATCCGCCCCAGAGGCCGGAGTGACGCCCTGTGGCTGCGCGATGATCTCGCTGCTGCGGCGACGGCGCTCGAAGAAGGTCAGGTATTCGATCAACATCAGCAGCCCGATGCCCAACATCACGACATTGATCAGCAACGTCAATTGGCGCGCCTGTGCCATCAACACCGCATTCACGCCCAGGTAGGCCGTCGCGAACAGGAAGATGATGACCACGCGACGTTGATCCAGGCCCGCGTCGAGCAATCGATGATGCAGGTGCCGCCGGTCGGCCTTGAACGGATGGCTCCCCGACAAGATCCGCCGTGCGAAGGAATACGCCGTCTCGAACAACGGCAGCCCCAATGCAACCATCGGAATCAGCAGCGTCAACAACGCGGGTGTCTTCGTGCTGCTGATCATCGCCGCCGTGCCCAGCACATAGCCGATGGACATGGATCCGCTGTCGCCGAGGAAGATCTTTGCCGGATGCCAGTTGTGCAGCAGAAAGCCCAGACATGCTCCCGCCGCGATCAACGGAAGCACCAACCCCAGATCCACGCGACCCGACACGACAACCAAACCCACAACCCCCAGGCTGAGCGCGGCGATGAACGACACCCCGCCGGCCAGGCCGTCCAGTCCATCGATCAAATTGATCGCATTGATCAGGGCCACATACCAGCCGACCGTGACGAGGATGCTTGGTATGCTGCTGAGGATGAACAGGGCCAAACCCGCTTCGCTGTCACCGAGCAGATCCAAAGGCATGGCCAACCCTATGTTGAGACGCTCGATGCGAACCCCAGCCCCCCACAGGCACAGGGCGATGAGCATCTGCGCGCCCAACTTCACCGTCGGTCGCATCCCCACCACGTCATCCCAGAGCCCCACCAGAAAGATCGCGACCAACCCCCCAAGAAACGCGTAGACCAGGTCCTGCTGCGCAAGGGTCGCCGCCGGCGCCAGAGCCGAATACAGGGCGACACCCAGGATGACCGTCAGCGACACGCCCAGTCCGCCCAGATAGGCAACCGGCGCGCGGTGCACCTTGCGCGGGTCGGGCATGTCCAGAATGCCAGTGCGATGGCTAAGCCACACGGCCAGCCACGTCGTCAGCGCCCCAACGACGGAGCAGGTGATGAACAGGATCAAGGAAAGGGGTGTGAGAGTCATGAAGTGGGGTCGCGGTGGTTATGGGTTCCGCCAGACCCTCTCCCGGGAACAAACCGGCGGCAAGCCCAAGGGTTGGAGGAAGCAAGAACCCTGTGTCCGGGACATCAATTTGCAGCGATCCGATGACGGGACGCCCCATCTGCCGCTCAGGTGAACAGATCTCCCTGCGCCTCAATGATCTCCGGCGAGTCGTTTCGCGGGCTGTTGACGCGCGTCGAGACGGGATAGGCTTCCATCTCCCCGGCGGGGTAGGGGCGCAGGAGCTTCTCCAGATCGGCGGTTGATTGGTTCTGCGGATCGAGCCAGTCGCCAAGCTTTTCTGTCGGCAGGATGACGGCCATGCGATGGTGAAAACGCGCCAGCAACTCGTTCGGCTCCGCTGTGACGATCGTGAACGTGCGCAGTTCCCCTCCATCCGGCTGGCGCCATTGCTCCCACAAACCCGCCAGCAGAAACGGGCGACGGTCCTTCATCACGAACCGGATGGGGATCTTTGCCTTCTCGCCCGGCGGTTGGTACCATTCGTAGAACCCGTCGGTCACGACGCAACAGCGGCGCTTCTTGAAGGCATCGCGGAAGGACGGCTTTTCGGCCAGCGTCTCCCCCCGCGCATTGATCATGCGATTGCCGATCTCGGGGTCCTTGGCCCAGGAAGGTACCAAGCCCCACCGCATCCCACGCAGCACGCGGGCGCCGTCCTCCTGCATGACGACCGGGGCCATTTGCATGGGGGCGATGTTGTACCGGGGATTCAGCTCCGCATCGATGTTCTCGATGCCCAACTGGGTCAGGAACTCGACCAGATCATTGGAGATGGAGTAGCGTCCGCACATGGCCGGTTCCGTTTGTCCGCATTGGGCGGGAAAGCATCGGCGGGGATGATCACTCCGGCCGTTGCGGCTGTCAACGCCAGGTGCCTCCGGCACCGATGGCTGGCCAGACCCGGACCTTGACAGTCGGTGCCCCCGTTCGGCACACTTCCCGCCCATCGGAAGAGAGCCGCCGATCCCGATGGAGTAGCGCGGGATTCCTTGGAAACCACTGCGCCCCGCCCGCGGCAGCGATCCCCCCACCTGGAGACTCAGGAACATGACCATCGAATCGACAGAAGTCACCCCCCCTGCAAAGGTGTTTGGGCGAGGATCGGGGACGACTGACAAGCCGGACCTGCGGCATCGGGATCTGCGCGGCGGCGAGTTCTGGCGCCGCATTCCTGCCTATGCGAACGTCCCCACGGAGCTGTTTGAAGACCACAAGTGGCAGCTCAAGAACTCCATCACGGCCGTGAAGGCCCTGCTCGACACGTTGCGCGACATCGTGAGCGAGGAGTTCTACAAGGATGCCGAGGCGGGCTTCAAGAAAGCCCCCATGGCCGTCCGCGTCACGCCGTATGTGATGTCGCTCATTGATTGGGACAACCCTTACAATGATCCGCTGCGCCGGCAGTTCATCCCCCTGGCCAGCACCCTGATGCGCGATCACCCCGAGTTGCACCTCGACAGCCTCCACGAGCAGGATGACGCGCCGGTCAAGGGGCTCACCCATCGCTATCGCGACAAGGCGCTCTTCCTCGCCCTGGACATCTGTCCCGTCTATTGCCGCTACTGCACGCGCAGCTACGCGGTCGGTTTCGACACTGAAGGCGTCGAGAAAGTCAAACTTGCGCAGGACGAGAAACGCTACGCCGAAGCATTCGAGTACATCAAGAGCCAGCCCCAACTCGAGGACATCGTCGTCAGCGGAGGCGATGCCTACATGCTTCGCCCCTCGCGCATCAAGCTAATCGGCGAGACGCTTCTGAACATCCCGCACGTGCGCCGCATCCGCTTTGCGACCAAGGGCCCGGCCATCATGCCCATGCGTCTGCTCAGCGACAACGAATGGTACGAGGCGGTGCGCGACGTCCACCAGCTTGGCCTCAAGCTCGGCAAGGAAGTCTGCGTTCACACGCACTTCAGCCAACCCAACGAGATCACCGAGATCAGCCAGCGCGCGCTGATGCGCTTGTTCCAGGACGGCATCAAGGTCCGACGCGCTCTTGACGGCAGTTATCTTCGCTAGC
>CAZVAQ010000015.1:27512-32094 GCA_964625145.1 uncultured Candidatus Sumerlaeota bacterium | reverse complement strand
ACGGCATCACGGTCCGCAACCAGGCCGTGCTGCAACGCGGCGTCACCGACACGCCGGACACGATGCTCCTGCTGACAAAGCGTCTGTCCTACATCAACGTGCAGCCCTACTACGTCTACATGCACGACCTCGTCAGCGGCGTTGAGGACCTGCGCACCACCCTGCAGACCGGCATCGAGATCGAGAAGTTTGTCCGCGGCTCAACTGCTGGCTTCAACACCCCGCTCATCGTCGTGGATGCCCCCGGCGGTGGTGGAAAGCGCAACATCCACAGCTACGAGCACTACAACCCCGAGACTGGCATTAGCGTCTACACGGCGCCCAGCGTGAAGGCCGACCGGCAGTTCATGTACTTCGACCCGCTGCACCAACTGTCCCCCGACATCCAGGAGGCTTGGTTCGACGAGAAGAAGCGCGAAGAAATGAAGGCCGCGGCGCTGGAAGCCGCGCGGCACGGACGGTACTGACCGGCCGCATTTTCCCCTTGCGGCGGGGCGGGAAACCGCGTGTTCTCCCCGCCCCGCCCAAGCGTGCCCAGGTGGCGGAACTGGCAGACGCGCAGGACTAAGGATCCTGTGGCAGCAATGCCGTGGAGGTTCAAGTCCTCTCCTGGGCACCACCTCTTTGAACAACAGAAGACCCCGGGGACCGAACCCCCGGTTGTGAGCGCTCCAGCCACTCGGAGAGGCCCCGAGTCTTGTTGCCAGAGCTCGCCCCCGTATCACCCCGCCCGCTCGCTCAGCTCCATCCAGCGCTCCATCAGCCGCTCCGCCTCGGCGCGGGCTTCCTTTTCGCTGGTGATCAGGGCGTTGATTTCGTCGCCGCTGCGGGTTGTGTAGGTGGCGGGGTCTTCGAGGAGCTTGTGCAGGGCCGCGGCGCGTCCCTCTGCTTCGTGGATGCGTTGCTCGATGGTATCGTACTCGCGTTGTTCGTTGTAGGAGAGCTTGCGCTGTTTGTTGCCAGCCGCCGGTTGAGCGGGCGCGGGCTTGTCCTTGCGCGCATTCGCGGCGGGGGAGGAGGAGGCGGCGGTCTCGGCTTCCTTCTTCTCTTTCGCGAGCCATGTCAGATAGTCGTCGTAGTTCCCCTTGATCGTGACGACGCGGCCGTCCCCGCGAAAGGCAATGATGGAGGTGGCAACACGGTTCAGGAAGTAGCGATCGTGCGAGACGATGAGAGCCGTCCCGGTGAAGGCGACGAGGGCCTCCTCCAGAATGCGCAATGTCGGCAGGTCAAGGTCGTTGGTCGGTTCGTCCATGACGATCACGTTGCCGCCATCGCGGAGCATCTTCGCCAGCAGCACGCGATTTCGCTCACCGCCACTGAGCAGGCGTATAGGCATGGCGGCGGTTTCCTCGGTGAAGAGGAACGACCGAAGCCAGGAGCGGAAGCCGACGCGTTGATCGCCTATGGCTACATACTCGAGGTTGCCGGCTACCTCCTCCAGTACGCTCTTGTCCGGATCGAGAATGGCGCGTTCCTGATCGGCATAGGCAGTCTGCACGGACGAGCCATGGACGATGGTCCCCGCATCGGGATTCAATTGCCGAAGCAGGATCTTGAGCAGGGTCGTCTTCCCGAGACCGTTGCGCCCCACGATGCCGATGCGTTCACCGGCGCCGATGGCGATGGTGAAGTCCTTGATGAGGGTACGGCCTGCGATGGCGTGGGTGATGTCCATTGCCTCGATGATCTTGTTTCCCAGCCGGGGTCCACTGGGGATGACGAGATTCACCAGGGCGTCCGCCGCGGGGGGCTTGTCGGCGATGAGCTGGTTCGCGCGTTCGATGCGGCTGCGGGACTTTGTGGTGCGGGCGCGTGGTTGGCGGCGCAGCCAATCGATCTCGCGACGCATCAGGTTCTGGCGCGTTGCCTCATTGCGCGCCGCCAGGACCGACTCCTCTTCCTTCGCGAGAAGGTAATCCGTGTAGTTGCCCTCGTAGACTTTCACCCGCCCACGCTCGAGCTCGACCATTGTCGTGGCAACATTGTCCAGAAAGTAGCGATCGTGGGTGACAAAGGCGACCGTCCCGCGCAGCGACGCGAGGTAGCCTTCCAGCCAATCCAACGTTTCTGCATCGAGATGATTGGTCGGTTCATCGAGGAGGAGAAGCTCGGCTTCTTCCAGCAAGGTCCTGCACAGTGCCGTGCGTCGACGCTCGCCGCCTGACAACTCGCGGACCACACGAGTCGAGCTGGGGACACCCAGGGCACTGGCAAGACGCTCGGTGCGTGTTCGAATCGTGTGCGGATCGCGCAAGTCGAGCCGGTGCTGGAGCTGGCCCTGTCGATGCAGCAACTCATCCTGATCGCCTTCGCCTCGTTCCAGGGCGTGATGCACCCGATCAAGCTCGGTCTCCAGTTGGCGGATGTCCGCAAAGGCCGCTTCCAGATTCTGACCGACGGTCCAATCGTCGCGCAGGTTGCCGCTCTGGTCGAGGACGGCCACGGTGAGATCCTTGCGGCGGCGCACTTCACCTGCGTCGGGAGTCAAGGTGCCGGCGAGTATGGAGAACAGGGTGGATTTGCCCGCTCCATTCGCGCCCAGCAGGGCCAGGCGCTCGCCCTCGTGCAGCGTCAGGCTCACATTGTCCAGGATCATCCGCTCAAGGAACGACTTGCGAATGTTGAGCGCTGACAGCAGGGGAGTCGGATCGGGCATGAGAGAGAGGTGGAGGAGGATTCGGCGCCATTGGAAGCGCGCGCCGTCACCCAAGTCAGCCTCACCGGCGGGTCGGTTTCAATCGGCATCCACCAATTGTTCCGCCGCAGGGGAGTAAATGGCTGGATGAGGTCATTGTGCGGGGGGATTGAGGAGATTTCTTGTTGGCCGCAGGGGGAGACTGGGATCAGACTTTCCATACATCCAGCAAATGGAGGGTGTTCCATGACAACCCTGCGGGTTTGCACCCCAAGTGGTCGGGTGGTCCCGTTTTGCGGGTGGATCTTAGCGACTGCCATGGTGGCGCTCCTCCAACTGGCTCCCTGCTGTGCTGTTGCACAGTCATGGGAAGTCGTGGTCCCCGGGATCGAATACCGCTACTTTCGCGTCAGCGTTCCCCCGAACGATGTGTTTGTGACGCGCATGGATCGCACCTCCCCCGAAGTCATCGTCGATGCCTCGCTCGCCTATGGCAAGGTCACCCAGCCAAATGTCGGATACAATGCCGAGACGATCCCCGCCCAGGTTGCTCGCTATGATGGTGCCTTTGGCTATTGGGGGCGTGAGACGGCCCGGTATCGATACAAAGTCGTGGCGGCCATCAATGGCAATGGTTTCAGCACCGACAATGGTTGCCCCGACAGCGCCATGGCCATGAACGGCGCGCTGATCAAGCGCACCTTTGGACCCACGGCAACGGAAGTGGCCGGCCCCATGGGTTTTCTTTACAAGATCGGCAGTGCGGCGCCAACGCCCGGAACGCCTTACATGAGCAACCTTCTGAGCCTGCCAGCGGATCGCACCAAGAATCGCATCTCCTTTGCCGATGGCACTTGGCTGCAATTCCACGGCCTCAACGACGTGCCCAAGAGCAACTCGCTTGTGCTCTACACCCACCACCATGGGGCGAAAACCCCTGTCACCAGCGGTGCCTTCGAGGTGACGGTCAAGCTGGACAACAGCGCGCCACTTCGCATCATACCATGGAGCAACTATGTCCGTGGCACGGTCACAAACGTTCGCCCCAACTCGACCGGACAAACAAGCATTCCGTTCGACAGTGTCGTGATCGTCGCCTCGGGGAACAAGATTGCCGAGCTGGCATCCAAGACTGCCCTCATTGGGTCTGAAGTCCGTTTCTCTCAGGAGACCAGCGACTCCACGGGCGTCGACTGGACGAACATGTACATGGCAATAGGGCCCATGTGGGGTGTCGTCCTGCGCGACGGCGTCAAGCCGGACACGACATCAACCTCCTACCACGTCGATGTCCATCCTCGAACGGCGGTGGCCTACAATGAATCCCACATCTACTTCGTCGTGGTGGATGGCCGTTCGGCCCGCAGCATCGGCATGACGCTGAGCGAGCTGGCAAATTTCTGCCGCGACTCGCTGGGAGCGACCCATGCCGTGAATCTGGACGGCGGCGGATCCTCCATCATGTGGGTGGATGGGCAGATCAAGAACGTGCCCTCCGACGGATCACCGCGGCCGGTGGCCAATGGCCTGATGATGATCCAACTGGAACCGAAGGAGGTTTCCACTGCGGCACAGGCGGGCCAGGTCGTGCGATCCAACACTCCCGGGAAACTCCTGAATGTGAACTCGGGGCCTGGGATACACTTCCACACCATCGTGGACGTGCCCACCAACACGGAGCTGACGATCCTTGATCACCATCTAAACGGATTGCGCGCGCAGGACATCAACGGAGGGCCCGGGTACTGGTGGAAGGTGCGCACTCCATCCGGCGCGGAGGGTTGGGTTGTGGAAGCGTCCCTGATCATCCCGTCCGGGACCATGGAGAGTTTTTCCGTCCATTGAAGTCGCCATCGACATCGGGATTTCGAAACGCATTGCCCCGGGATGGGTGCCCGGCCGTTTGTCGTGGAGCGTGTCCCAGATCTGCGGAGCCTGGATGCA
>CAZVAQ010000015.1:0-27502 GCA_964625145.1 uncultured Candidatus Sumerlaeota bacterium | reverse complement strand
GCTCGACCTGACATTGCTCGCCTCATTTTATTCCAGTCTGGAGCACCGAAAGATGCAGAGAGCCTTTGCCTGTGGCCTGTTCACCCTTGGTTCGATTCTCGGGTTCACGGCCGCGACAGCGCCCGCGCAGGATGTTGCGCGTGGCCTCGTCTTTGAAGACCTCAACGGCAACCGGGTGCATGACCAGGGCGAACCGGGCCTGGAGGGAATGCGCGTGTCCAATGGCCGCGACATTGTGCTCACCGATGCCGATGGCCGCTACGAGATCGGGATCGACGACGAGACGATCATCTTCGTCATCAAGCCAAAAGGTTGGCGGACACCGTTCAGCGAGGACATGCTCCCGCAGTTCCATTACATCCACAAGCCGAAGGGCTCGCCCCCTTCGCGCTACCCCGGCTCGGAACCCACGGGGCCGCTGCCGGAGTCCGTGGATTTTCCGCTCTATCGGCAGGACGAACCGGAGACCTTCAAGGTCATCATGTTTGGCGATCCGCAGCCGCGCAACATTCGCGAGGTGGAGTTCGTCTATCACGACGTCGTCGAGGAACTCATCGGCAACACGGACGCCTCTTTTGGCGTCACGCTGGGAGACATCGCCTTTGACAACTTGAACACTTTCGAACCGCAGAACCGCGCCATCGGACTAATCGGCATCCCGTGGTACAACGTCATCGGCAATCATGACCAAAATTACGAAGCGCGCGACCACCGCTACTCCAATGAGACTTTCCACCGCGTCTATGGCCCCAGTCATTACTCCTTCGAGTACGGAAACGTGCACTTCGTCGTACTCGACAATGTGATCTGGGAGTTTCCGGAGGGGGCCGAGCGCGGATCCTATTATGCCGGTCTCCATGACGAGCAGATCCAGTTCGTTTACAACGACCTGGCGTTGATTCCGGAAGACCAGATGGTCGTCCTGATGATGCACATTCCCATCACCAGCATGCGCGACTCGCGGACGCTCTACGAGATGATCGAGAGGCGGCCCTTCTGCGTCTCCATCTCCGGCCACACGCACACGCAGGAGCATCGTTTCCTGACGCAGGAGCAGGGCTGGCTCGGGCCCGAGCCTCATCACCACATCGTCAACGTCACTGTCTGTGGCAGTTGGTGGTCCGGCGCCACGGACGAGTATGGCATCCCGCACACGCAGATGCGCGATGGCGCACCCAATGGGTACTCCATCATGACGTTTGATGGGAAGAACTATGATTGGGAATTCAAGGCCGCCCGCCGGCCCGCCGACCACCAGATGTCCATCTGGGCACCGGAAGTCATCGACGCGGACAAGACGGCGGACACGGAGATTGTCGTCAACGTCTTCGGCGGATCGCAGCGCAGTACCGTTCACATGCGCATTGCCGACAGCGACTGGATCCAACTTGAAAAGGTCGTGCGGCACGATCCGTTCTTCGTGGAGATGAAGAAGATCGAGCAGAGCGACAAGCCGCCCACCGGTCGCGCGCTCCCGAATCCCGTCAACTCCACGCACCTGTGGGCAGGGAAACTTCCCGCGGGTGTGCCGGCCGGGACGCACCTGATCGAGATCAAGACCCGCGACATGTTTGGCAAGGAGTACCAGGACGGACGAATCATCCGCGTCCGTTGATGGCGTTACCCACAAGTCGCGCTTGCGCGTTCTCTTTGGCCGTGTTCGCCTGTGGCGGGACGATGGGGTCCACCCTCCCACCGTTCCGCCACTTTGCCAATGAGAGCCATCAATGGACAAGCGCAAGCTGGTCAGCCGCTACCGCGTAAAGCCCGGATCAAAGGTGAACCTGAACAAGCGATCCACCGATGCTTCCGGCCTGCAGGAATCCGAGAAGCTCGACGACGCTGCCTTCAAGCTGCATGCGGTCAAGGGGCTCGAGAATATACGCAAGGAATTGTCCGACGCGCAGGAGCTTCTCTACGCCTCCAACACGCATTCCGTCCTGATCATCCTCCAGGCCATCGATGCAGGCGGCAAGGACAGCACGATCCGCCATGTCATGTCCGGCGTGAATCCCCAAGGGTGCCACGTGACCAGCTTCAAGGCGCCCTCCTCCGAGGAGCTGAGCCACAACTTCCTGTGGCGCGCGTCAAAGGCGCTCCCCGCGCGGGGCATGATCGGCATCTTCAACCGATCGTATTATGAGGAAACGTTGGTCGTGCGCGTGTGGCCAAAGTTGCTGGAACGCCAGCGACTCCCCGGCAAGGTTGGCGGCAAGAAGTTCTGGAAGGCGCGCTATGAGGACATCAACAACTTCGAGAAGCACTTGGTACGCAACGGCACGATCATCCTGAAGTTCTACCTCCACCTTTCCAAGGACGAGCAGAAGAAGCGCTTCATGGAGCGGCTCACCAAGGCGAGCAAGCATTGGAAGTTCAATGCCGCCGACCTCGATGAGCGTGCCCGTTGGGACGATTACCAGCGCGCCTTCGAGGACACGATCGCCCACACCAGTACCGAGTGGGCGCCGTGGTACATCATTCCGGCGGATCGCAAGCCGATCTGTCGCGCCATCGTGGCCGCCATCATCACATCAACCATTCAGGGGCTGAAGCTCGAGTACCCGAAGCCAACCGCGGAAGACCTGAAGCTCATCGAGGAATCCCGCAAGCGGCTGGAGGCCGATTGACCAAGCCAGTTGCCGGTTGGCGCGATCAGCTCGTCACATAGCGGTCGACGTCGATGTCGTTCTTCTTGATGTACTTGTACAGGGTGGCGCGCCCCATCTGGAGCGACCTGGCAGCCTCGGAGACGTTGCCCTTGTGGTATTCCAGGGCGTAGAGGATCTCCTGCTTTTCCAGTTCCGGCAGGCTCCGGGGCGGGCGTCTTCCACTTCCCGGATTCCCCGGGTTCACGGCCGTCGCCGGACCAGAATCCCACATCTCCAGCCGTGAGCCGAAGTAGGCCCTCACGGCCGGTTCGTCCACAACGCCATCCTCTGCGAACAGGGTGATCGCCTGGGCGAAGTTCTTGAGCTCGCGCACGTTCCCCGGCCAATGGTGCTGATGGAGAATGGCCCGGGCTTCCGGTGCAATCTCCGGCCGTTCAATGCCCTCCATGCGCAGGAAATAGCTCAGCAGGATCTCCAGATCCTCCATGCGATCGCGCAGGCTGGGGAGCTTGATGGGGAACACGGCGATGCGGTAGAACAGATCTTCGCGGAATCGCCCAGCCCGCACCTCTTCGATCAAGTCGCGGTTGGTCGCGCTGATCAGGCGGAAGTCACAGGAGATGGCCTGCTTGCCGCCGACCGGAACGATTCGCTTTTCCTGCAGGGCCCGCAGCAGCTTCGGCTGAATGTCCAGCGGCAACTCCCCGATCTCATCCAGAAACAGGGTCCCTTCGCTCGCCAATTGGATCTTGCCGACGCGGCTGGCCACCGCGCCGGTGAACGAGCCCTTTTCATGGCCAAAGAGTTCGCTCTCCACCAGGTTCGGAGGAAGCGCCGCGCAGTTGAGCTCGACGAAGTTCCCCTTGGCGCGATTGCTCTGCTGGTGAATGGCGCGGGCGATCAGTTCCTTGCCGGTGCCCGACTCGCCACAAATAAAGACCGACAGGTCCCGCGGCCCGATCTTCTCGACCAGGCGCAGCACCGCCCGCATGGCATCGCAATTGGTCACAATTCCGGGGAAGACCGTGTCGCGGACCGAGCGTTCCAGCTCGCGCTCCAGCTCCACCGTCTTCTCGCGCTGGCTGTGCAATTCGAAGAGGCGGCGCACGGTCAGCCGAAGCGCTGCGGGGGCCACCGGCTTGGAGAGGAAGTAGTCCGCGCCGGAGTCGATGGCCTTGGCGGCCAGGATCTCCGTGTCCTCGGCGCTGATCACCACGATACCCAACTCGGCGCGACGGCTCCGCAGATCCCGGACGTACTCCAACCCATCCTCGGTCCCGAGGAAGACGTCTACAATGGCGACATCGGGATTCACGGTCGCCAGCAGGCTGTTCGCTTCGGCGACGCTGTTGGCGACAAGCACCTCCATCCCGTCCTTCTCGAGGAATCGCGAAAGGAGACTGCCGACCGACGGCTCATCGTCCAGCACTAGTATCGAAGGTCGCCTAAGGCTACCCAAGCCAACCGCTAACTCTTCCATGGAGGACCTATTCCAAGTGGACGTTGGCACCAGTTGACAGAAAGCTAGGGGTGCCGCTGGCTGGGGATCAAGTCGCAAACGCCATCTCTCTGCAACGATGATGTTTTTGTAGTAATGCGGCGGCAGGGACAAAAAAATGTCTTCCTGTTGGGGGAATTTTCCCCCAAAATCGGGGACAAGTCCACGATCTTGAGTCATCTGGAGCGATCCAGAATCCGCCTTGGGACAAAATTCCGCTCGACTCCCGTCATGGCAGCGATGACGAATCACAAGGAAGTGACCGACGGGGGGCGGCAGAACTTGCCGCAGGGCGGAGTGGGGCGAAGCACGGGAGTGACAACCCGAAAGCGTCGGCGTACGCTGCAGGGAATGTCCTGACCGGGCGAAGTTGTGTCTCCAATCGCCGGTTTGGAATAATTACCGGAGCGAGGCACCTCGGGGGTCGGGCGGCAAAGCGGTTCCAGTTGGGGACGAGTCCAGAGCGTGGAACGGAAACCGAAGCAAAAATGCGCTACCTCTTCATCAACCAGTATTACTCGCCGGATTTTGCGGCGACCGCGCAGTTGATGGCTGACCTGTGCGAGGACCTGTCCTCCCAGGGCGCCGAAGTGCATGTGTTGGCTGGCGATGCACTCTATGACGGTCGCGAGATTCGCCTGCCAGCCGAGGAAGTCATCAACGGGGTTCATGTCCATCGGGTGAGCCTGGCCACCCAATCCCGGGAAAGAATCCGGGACCGCCTGAAGGGCTACGCCTCCTTTTACGCCCGGGCCTTCTTCAAGTCCCAGACCCTGCCCCGGCCCGATGTGGTGGTGGTGCTCACCACCCCGCCCATGATTTCCCTTTTGGGTGGATGGACCCGTCTGTTCCGCCGGAGCAAGTTCGTCTACTGGGTCATGGACATCTACCCGGACATCGCCACGCGCGCCGGTGTCTTGAAGAAGTTCGGCCCCATCTCGGGGATCTGGTCCCTGCTGGGCCAGGTCAGCTACCGCACCGCGAATCGCGTGGTCGTTCTCGGCTCGGACATGAAGCAGGCCCTCGTGCGCAAGGGGATCGCCGAGCGCAATATCGAGGTGATCCAAACCTGGGCCTGCATCCAGCAGATCTACCCGGTCCTGGACGAGGACAACGAATTCCGCCGCGAGCATTTGCGAACCGATCGCTTCACGGTCATGTACTCCGGCAACATGGGCACCTGCCACACTTTTGACTCCGTCGTGAAAGGGATCAAGAGCCTGGAGCGGGGGCATCCCTTCGATTTCCTTTTCGTGGGTGCCGGCAAGAAGTCCGAGGAGTTGCGCAGCAAGTTGGGGCACCTTCAGGAAAGCGGCACCGTGCGTTTCCTGCCCTACCAGGAACGCGAGAACCTGTCGCATTCGCTCTCGGCGCCGGAAGCCCACCTGATCACCCTGGATCCCAAGTTCGATGGCTTGCTCGTACCCAGCAAGGTCTATGGCGTCATGGCCGCCGCCCGTCCGGTGCTCTTTGTGGGGAGCCCCAACAACGAGATCGCCCAGATCCTGCGGGATGCGAACTGCGGAGTGCGGGTTGATCCGGACGACGCCCAAGGTTTCGTCGACGCCGTGAAGTCCCTGGCGACCGATCTTGAACGCACCCGGCAGATGGGAATCTCCGGCCGGGCCTATTTCGAGAAGTGGTTTGACCGCAAACGCGCTTGCGCCCGTTTTGGCCGCCTCTTTCAAGAGGTGATTCGGGAGCGAGGTCTCAGGGGCCGCCATCCGCGGGCCATTGCTGCCTCTCTCAGACGCATGGCGCCGGGGCCCACCCCCCTCGCGGATCAGGACCACCCTCCGCGATCGCTGGATTGACGGCGCCCCCTGCCAAGTTCGCAGACCGCCGAGTTGCCTTTGAAGCTTCACCATCCGATTCCCTACACGATTCTGCTGATCGTCACGGCAGTGCTGCTGACGTGGTGGACTGTCGGTATTCACCAGCGGATGACGGTGGACCGCAATTTCTCGCGCCTGCTCAATGGCTCTCCCCGACAAATCATCGAAGCCACCGAGGCGGGCATCCCTATTCCGAATCGCGCCCGCAGCCGGTCGCGCCTGGCTGAAGTGTACACTCAGGAGGTCTTTCCGCCAAACTATGACCGGGCGTTTGAGGAGGTTTCGACTGTCCTTCCCCTTCATCCATTGGATTCAACGCTTTGGGTGCAAGCAGCCCGATTTCAACTATTCAGGAACATGTCGCAGGAGGCCCGCGCGGCCTTGAATGTATCTGACCAGATCGATCCCCGCTACCCGATCCAGCGCATCCAGGCCATTCGGTTGTGGGGATTGCTTGGCGACCAGGAGCGCGCCATCAACATCGCCCGGAACGTCGGGCGTCTGGGTTCGCCGTTTCGCGAGGAAGCAGCGGGAGAGTTGGCAGGCATCGGCGTCTCCCCCCGGCAGATCTTCGAGATAGTCGGCGGGACCGGGCTCACCAGCGACGAGCTATACGCCATGACCAGTGCCATTATCGACGCGGACCCCTCACGGGTGGAGGATGCCATCCGGCAACTCCCGCCGGAAGTCGTGCGCGAGCCGGATTTCCGCAGGCGTCTGGCGGTCCTCCTTGAGCGTACCAAGCGCTATCACATCCTTCTGTTGCTCTGGGAGATGGAGGATGTCGAACTGCAGGAGCCGGTCCCCGGCTTGTTTGTGAGCAACATCGACCTGTCGCTTCCTGCCCGCGCAGGAACATTCCCCCTGGGTTGGCAGGTTCCGCAGGACGCCGCCGACGTGGCCGTGCGATGGGAGGCAGCCAGTGGAGGAGCGGCGCCGGAGGCCGGTCGTCTGGAGTTTGCGATCGGCTCGGAGGCCGGGCGGCGCGTGCGATGGCCGATCTATCGCACGGTCGTTCCTCCCAACAAACCTCTATCCATTACGATACACGTCCGGCAGGAGCCGTTCTATGGGGGGGAACTGACTTTTCGGGTGCGAACAGGGAGTGATCTGATTCATGGGCCGAAGACGGATCCCCGCGTGGCGGGTGCGGCGGACCTGACCTTGAAACTTCCCGCTCAGCCGCGCGCGGATATTCTCAATCTCGAGTTGGATTGGGAGCGCCGCGGTCTGGACGCCGCCGATCAGTTGACGCGTCTGTACATTGATGGCGTCACCTTTGTCGACCTTTCGGAAGAGGCCGAGCAATGACCGCCTCTTCCGATGCCATCATCAACTATCGCCGTCGTCCCCGGATACCGCCTCCCCTGTTCGTCAGGGTCGGGGACTTCGTGGCGGAGCTCATCATCGTCGGCATTCTGCTTGGTGGCTTCCTAACCGGTGGCTATGCGCAGATTCCGCGATGGATGTGGATGGTCAATGGTGGCTGCGCATTCCTGGGGACATGGGCCGTGGCGGGTTTGCTGCTCGGCCGTTGGCAGGAGCGGACAATGCGGGCCAGCCTGTGGTTCATGGCAGCATTCACCGTCGTGGTCGTCTGGTCGGGTCTCCAACTAGTCTGGTATCCCAGTGGCCTTGTCACATCCGTATCGCCTCTATGGAGCGATCTGGCGGAGTCCATGGCCGGCATCGGCATGGAACGTCCCGAGCACCTGCCTCTGGCTGTGAACAGCGAGCGTGGATGGCGCACGTGGTCCTATCTGGTTTCGGCGTGGGGATTGATGGGGAGCTGCTGCCTTCTGGCGGCGCGGCGCTCCTGCGCGATCCATCTGATTCTGATCGTCGTTCTTGCCACCTCCTTTGAGGGACTGTGGGGTCTCTACACCTATGTCGCCACCGGCGTGGGGCGCACCTATGGCGCCCTTTTCAACTCCAATCACCATGCCGCGCTGGTGGCCTTGGGCATACCGCTGATATTTGCCAGTCTGGTCCAATCTCAAAAGCTTGTCCCCTTCCTGCGCGGGAAACTGACCTCGGGTTCGAATCCGCTCCTTATTCTCTACGGAATCGCCCTCCTTGTCGTGGCGGGTTGGCTCACCAGTTTCTCCCGCGGATCCATCTTCATTGCCGGCATCATCATCGGAGTCTGGCTGATCGTGGAATGGTATGGCCGCATGCGCGAGCTGCAGAACGAGGAGATCTATCTCGATCTGAGGAGCCTTGCCAGCGGCGCAGCCGGCTTGCTGCTGGTCGGCGCCGCCGGAGTCATGATCTTGGAATCCGCCGACGTGCGGGAGCGCCTGATGGGCCGGGTGGAGAGCACTGACATCTTGGGGGACGCGGGGCGTGTGGAATACATGCGCGCTTCCCTGGCGGGGCTTCTGGAGAGCCCATGGGTGGGGCTGGGCCTCGAAGGGGTGGAAGGAGTCCTAACTTGGAAGGCGGACCTGCCCATGACCAAGGCGCCGGTCCGGACTCACAGTGACCCAGTCCAATTGGCGGCGGAGATGGGAATCCCGGTAACGTTTGTCCTGCTTGGACTTATGCTCCCCCTGGTCAGGTCCATTCTCCGGGAGTGGACCGAGGTCCAAATCGCCCACACCTGGTCGGAGCGCTTTCTCCAAAGGGCCGCGTTGGCGGGCGCCTTGGGCTGTCTGGTGCACTCCTTCGCCGATTTTCACTTGCGAATCCCCCTCACCGGCTACGTCTTCTTGATCGTATTGGCCTTGTCACTGAACGAGGGGTGTCTTTCGATCGTGAAAAGGCGGTCCGGTGGAGGCCGCCAACAGCCAGCTCATCCAGCATTGGGGGACTTTGAGGAACCATGACGAGCATCCAACGGGTTGGCCTTCCGGCCGGCGCCAGATATCTGATGGCAGCCGCCTTGACGGTGGTTTTGATCGCCACGACCGGTTGCTGGCATAATGCCAACCGCCGCATTGTCGGGCGCAGTGTCGATTTCACGGGACAGGTCGACCTGGCAAAGGTCCGCGAGGTGATGAGCCGCCAGGTTCCCGCCATGATGGAGCGCGATTACTATCTGGCACCCGGCGACATCATCGAGATCAGTCTCACCGGGGTTCAGCAGAACAATCCCCTGATGGGGCGTGAAGGTCGCGGGATCGAGTTCGAGCTCACCGAGAGCCCGACGCTCAGCCTGCACCCGATCGGCGCCATTCGCGTCATCGGAAAGACCCCTGCCCAGTTGCAGGAAGACCTCAACGTAGCCTACTCCGAGTTCTACAGCGACCCACAACCCGTCGTGCGCGTCGTCTATTATGCGCAGAATGTGCTCTCCATCATTGGTTCTGTCCGCGATCCGGGCAAGTTCCCTTACTTCTACGGCGATACTCTGCAGGATGCCATCTTCCGTGCTGGTGGACTCTCACCCGGCGGTCCCGGCGGGGGGTTGGCGCCGGCTCGTGTCGTCCGGGTCTATCGCGAGCGCCTGACCAGCGACATGCGCGCGAAACTGTCCCTGGAGGAAATCCTCCAGATGTTGACGGTCGATGGCGAGATCATCCCGCGGGAGGAGATCACCATCCCGTTGGAAGAATTCAGCCGCGACAGCACCATGCGTTACAATATCCCACTCTCGCCCAACGATATCGTCTATGTGCCCCCTGCAGGGACCGTGCACATTCACGGCTGGGCAAAGAACCCCCAAGTCGTCTACATGGGCCCAAAGGTCCGTACCGTTGCCGAGACGCTCAACGATGTTGACGGGCTGCGGTTCGGAGCCGCCTCCACGCTTGAGGTGACCCGTGTCTACCCCGACGGGCAACTCGTCACCTATGAGATGAATATCCGCAACATCATGAAGCGCAAGACCGAGGACTTTTACCTGGCGGACGGCGACACAGTCCTTGTGCGGATGCACGGAACCCGCGCCACGCTGGAGTGGCTGGGCAAGTTCTTCCGCGCCTCCATCAGCACGGGTGTCTCGGGCACCTACAATCCGGGCGCCTAACCCCAAGGCCAGAGTTGGTTGAACTACGGCCGCGGGCCGGAATCACTGAATCACCACAAGGATGGCAGTCTCGTGAAGAATTCCCCCCAGAGGCAATCAAACTCCGGCAGCCTGTCCCAGGAGCAGCTTGACCTGCTTTCCATGGTTGGCATGCAGCCCCAGGCCGAGCAGGAGTCCAGCCAGTCCAACGAGGTGCTCCAGTACCTCGGGGTCATCTGGGAGAAGCGCTGGCTTGTGGTCTTCTGCGTCTTCATCTTCCTGGCGGTCGGCGCGCTGCAATTGAGCCGCGCCGTGCCGATCTACACGGCAGTCGCCGTCGTGCGCTACGAGCCGACATCCCTGGAGGTTGTCCAGTTCGCCGACATCGGCCGCCGGGTGAACATTCACGATGAACTGCGCACCCAGATGGAGATCATCCGCAGCGGTGCCGTTGCCAAGGCTGTGTTGGAGGCCTTGGGAATGGACCGCGACGAGCCGGTCGCGGAGCGCAACACCGAGCTTTCGCCACTCGACTACCTGAACCAATGGATCACCCGGAGCCGCATCGCTGTCACACAATCCATCGTCAAGTCCAAGCCCCGCCCCATCTCGCCCGAGATCGCCCGGGAGCAGGCGCGCATCACCAGCCTCCAGAACAAGGTCTCCCTGCGCAGGCTTCAGGACACCAAGCTGATCGAGATCATCGTCCGCGATCGGGACAACATCAAGGCGGCGCAGATCGCCGACGAGTTCGCGAACCAGTTCAAGAAGTTCATCGAGGATCAGAAGATCCAGACGTACGACACGGCGCGCGACTTCCTGAAGCGCGAGGTGCAACAGGCGCAGGAGGAGCTCGAGCAAATCGACAACAACCTGTTTGCCATGAACAACAAGGATGACGTCAGGATGCTGGCCGAAAGGCACGGAGTCCTTCTGGAAAACATGGCGGAGATCACGACGGAGCTTGAGCGCAAGAAGAACCAGCTCATCAGCCTGCAACGGCTTGCCAACCCGGAGGTTGCCGCGGACCCCGACGTGCGCATAGCCGTGCTGTCGCAGAATACCGACTACTCCGCCTTGGACAAGGAGCTGCGCACTCTCCTGCTGCAGCGCGTGGCCCTTGAGCCGGACGCCGGTGCCCGCAATCCCGAGCTCCTCAACCTGAATCGGCGAATCGAGGAACTCCAGAAGATCATGAAGAACATGGAGGAGAACATCTTCAACACGCAGGTGGGGAAGATGAAGACAATCGCGGCGGAGATCGCGGCCCTGGAGGAGAGCGAGCGCTCGCTGGAGGATCGCATCCAGGCCGTCTCGCTCCGGATGAATCCGATCCGCGCGCTGGAGTTGGATCGCGAAACCAAGCAACAGAACTACCGCACCCTGTTGACTCGCTATGAGCAGGTCATCATCGGCCGCGACGCCGAGACGGGCCAGGTGAGCATCACCGACCGGGCCAAGGTTCCCACCTTCCCCACCGAGCCGCGCGTCACGCGGTCGCTGGCCATCTACACGGTCATGGGTTTCCTCTTCGGCTGCGCGTTGGCCTTGGGCCTGAACTTCCTCGACATGTCCATCAGCGACCCGCGCAATGTGGAGCGCACCTTTGGTCTTCCCACCCTGGGTCTCATCCCGTTCATGGGCGGCAATGCCATTCGTGTTCCGTTTGGCCGCCGCAAGGGCCGGCGCAATGTCATTCGCCTGATCCACACGGTGGATCCCTATTCGTCCGAGGCGGAGGCATTCCGTCTGTTGCGCACATCGCTGCAGTACTCGACCGCCGGCCACAGCCCGCAACTGATCCAGGTGACGAGCTGCTTCCCGTCCGAGGGCAAGTCCACCGCCGCGGCGAACCTGGCCATCTCCTTCGCGACCTTGGGCGAGCGCACGCTGCTGATGGATGCGGACCTCAAGCTGCCAAGCCTTCACCGCATTTTTGGTGTTCCCAAGCGCCCCGGCCTTTCGGACGTCCTGACGGGTCAGATGACTTCTGAAAACGTCATCGTGCCGACAGGCATCGAGAACCTCGACATCATGCCCGTGGGGCCGAAGTCACCATGCCCCGTGGAGCTGCTCGAGTCGCCGATGATGACCGACATCTTCGACGAACTGCGCGAGCGCTACAAGACCATCATCGTCGACAGCACGCCGCTTCACGGCATGTCGGACGCGTTCGTGCTCGGCCGCAAGGTGGACGGTGTGGTTCTGGTCGTCAGTGTCGGCCGCACCCGCATCGACGGGTTCAAGAAGATCGTCACGCAGCTTCAGTCCATGAAGGCGCGTCTGCTGGGCGTCGTGTACAATCACCAGAATCGTGTTCGCCGTGCCGACCGTGCTTACTACTACACGGGCTACTACCGCTATGGCACGAGCGCACCGGATCCGGAAGATCGTACCGACTACAGCGGAACCGAGCTGTTCAAGGGTGGTCAGAAGAAGCCCGAGGACGAGAAGATCGGCGCACGCCGGGATTGACCTTCGGGGATGCTCCGCAGGGGAGACCCTGCGGAGCCGGTCAATTGACCCGGCGTTACGCCTATCGGGGGATTCCGGAGGGGGAGCCGCAGCCACCCCCCCCGGGCGTTTCAAGAACCAGGCTGTCGCCCGGTTGGACTTGAACGCCTTGGTTGGGCCCAAGCTCTTCGATGCTGCCATCCGCGCGGTGGAGCGTTTGCCGGCCTGGTTTGCCGGGTCCTCCACCTTCCAGTCCGTAGGGGCCCTTCGCACGGTTCTGGGTTAGCACAGCCACTGACAGCGGCTCCTCGAAGACATACTCGCGTACAACGCCATCCCCTCCGCGATGCCTGCCATTGCCGCCGGAGCCACGGCGGATCTCAAAGCGCTCAATGCGCACGGGATAGCGCTGCTCGATGACTTCCGGATCGGTGATCCGGGTGTTGGTCATGTGGGTATGGACGGCGCTCGCGCCATCAGCCGTCGGCGTGGCGCCCGCACCTCCACACACCGTCTCGTAATTGCCAAACTCGTTGTTGCCAAAGAGCACGTTGTTCATCGTGCCCTGGCCGCCAGCCATCAGTTTGAAGGACTTGATGAGGGCCCCTGCCAACCGTTGGCTCACTTCCGTGTTTCCGCCAACGACCGCCGGCGGTTCCGTGGCATCAAAGTCGGGGTTCAGCAGTGAACCGCGCGGGATCACCAGCTCCAGCGGACGAAGCAACCCCTCGTTCAGGGGCAGCGGCTTGTCCACCAACAGGCGCATCACATACATGACCACCGCCCGCACGATCGCCGGCGTGGCATTCAGGTTCCCAGGATGCACGTTCCCGGTTCCGTTGAAGTCAACCGTGGCTTCATCGCCGGTGACGGTGATGGTGGCCCGAAGGGGAGTGCCATCATCGAGAAGTTCCTCGCCCACCAACTCCGCGCCATCGAGGGCCGCCAGGGCCTCGCGCGTCAGTTGGTCTGCCAGCTCCACCAATTGCTGCATGCGGTTGGTGACAGAGGCAGGTCCATGCACGCGTGCCAACGCCCGCAGGAGCGCGGCACCGCGCATGTTCGCCGCGAGAGCTGCGCGCATGTCGCCCAGGTTGTCCTCCACGGCGCGTGACGGGAATGGTGCCGAGCGAAGGATTCGCTCGACCGATTTCCACTGCCCAATGCCCAGACGCACCAGGTGCGTCGGCGCGATGATGACGCCTTCCTCTGCGAGGGTTGTGGCATCGGGAGGCATGGAGCCCGGCCAGGTTCCACCGATTTCAGCATGATGGGCGCGGCTTGCAACATAGCCAAGCAGCTGGCCGCCGTCGGGAGTTTGGTACACGGGCGTGACCAGGGTCACGTCCGGCAGATGAGAACCGCCATGGGCCGGATGATTCGTGACGATCGTGTCACCGGGTTCCATGGCGATTGTGCTGATGAGAGATTGCACGCAAAGCCCCAGTGCACCGAGGTGCACTGGGACGTGAGGCGCGTTGACGATGAGTTGACCTTGGGAGTCCAGGAGGCCGCACGAGAAGTCCAGACGCTCCTTGATGTTGGTCGACGCAGCGGTTCTCCTCAGCATCTCGCCCATTTCAAGCACGATGGACGTGAAACGATTGGTGAAGAGTTCCATTTCAGCGGCGGAGACATTCATTTCAAACCTCGTTGCGGTAGTGACTGCCTTGGTCATTTCACTTGGGTTGGATTACTTGTTATTGCCTTTGCCGTTACCGTTGTTGCCATTGTTGCCGTTGCCGTTGTTTCCGTTGCCGTTGCCAGGAGCTGTCTGGTCCGTCTCGTTGGTTCCGTCGGTCGTCTTGTCGCCCTTGTCGTTGCCTTTGCCTTTGCCTTTGTCGTTGCCGTTGCCGTTGCCTTTGCCATTGCCATTGCCGGGTCCGGTCGGTGCTGGGTCGGTCGGTTCAGGATTGGTCGTACCTGGGTCGGTAGGCTCTGGGTCCGTCGGTTCAGGTTCAGTCGGCTCAGGGTTGGTCGGTTCGGGTTCGGTAGGTTCGGGGTCGGTAGGCTCGGGGTTGGTAGGTTCGGGGTCAGTCGGCTCAGGATCCGACGGTTCCGGGTTGGTGGGCTCAGGATCTGTCGGGCCAGGATCTGTCGGCTCGGGGTCAGTAGGCTCGGGATCGGTCGGCTCGGGTTCGGTCGGTTCGGGGGCAGTATAGGCACCCGTGATGGCGATGTTGTCGAAAGCCACGCCGGACATGTTCGTCGGGGCAGTCGCTTCATTGCGCAGGTAGGCAGCGAAGCGCAGGTAGATGGTATCTTCGCCATCCAGGCCGATCTGCGCAAGCTTGTCGTCCAGGTCGATCGTCTGAGTCGCGTAGGTCCGGGCGACGTTAGAGCCCTTCAGTGACTTGATCTCGTGCCACAGGATGCCGTCGGCGCTGACGGCGATACCGGTCGTGTCCGCGCCGCCGATGTAGGGGTTCGCATGGGCGGAAACCGTGACGTCGTGGAGGGTCTTCACATCGTAGCTAAGGACGAGGTCTTCCCAGTTCTTGCGGTTGAGGAGTGTGGTCACCTCGATGCGCGACTGCGCGCCGCCAGTGAAGTAATCATCCATCAACAGGTGCTTGCCACCGATGGGGCCAAGAGTGCTGGTGACGGACACGCGGGGCTGGCCAATGCCAGTGACGCGCCACTCATCGGTCAGTTCCCCACCTTCGAAGTCTTCGACGAAGTCAGGGGTGACAGGCCGCCATGCATCCAGGGCGACGCGGCTGATCTCGTCGATGGCGCTGGCAGAGTTGCTGAACACAACCTCGCCCGTGCGGTATCCAGGTCCGAACCCGGGGATCGCGGGATTGACGGTTGCGATAACTTCAATGCTTTCCTGGGCTGGCAATGTTCCCGAGCGTTGTGCGAAGCTCAACCATTCGGGGGCATCCTTCAGCGACCAGCTCAACGTCGAGCTCGACTCGTTCTTGATGGTCCATGAGTAGGAGGCGCTTTGGCTGCCGATGACGTGCCGGACTTCAGCGTTGTTCGCGACGACGGTGAGCGTCGGCTGGGCCTGGCCCGTGACGATGAGCGAGAACTGCTGGGACGTCTTGTTGCCATTCACGCCAGGGGTCTTCAGGCTGCCCTTGTGCGAGACAACGAGCTTGTATTCTCCGGCAATGGGCGACTCGATGAGGACTTGCTCCACATTGTCGACCACGTTGTCCGCGGTCACAGCCAGGGCTGCGGGATTGGCGGGATCGAGGGCGAACGGCAGATGAACCGTGCCGTCCGGGCCAATGATGCGCAGGTCCAGGTCATTGACAATCACGGGGGTGCGGTCGTTCAGGCCCGTCTTCGGGGTGCCGGCCGGATCCGTCCACGCGATGGTGGCGCGGATGGGCGAGGCGCCGTCCCACTTGAAGCTGAACTCATGCTTCCCGCCGTTGGAGAGGCTCGGGGTCTGGATCGAGCCGTCCTGGCTTCCTGCCAGATGATCGCGAAGGAGGTCGGCGGCGGTGAGAGAATCAACCAGTCCCCAGCCGAACTTGTAGTCCGGGCCCTTCGCGCCCATGTCGGAGGCCGTGTGGATCAACAGCGCCTTGACTGTGCTGGCCAGCATGGGATCGCCGGCCGCCAGCGTGTGGATCTGCTGCAGGAGCATCGCCGCGCCAGTGACGGCGGGAGCGGAGTAGCTGGTGCCACTGCCGGAGGCGTAAACGTTCGAGGAGCCGGTGAGGATCATGATCGTATCGCCGACGGCCACGAGGTCGGGCTTGACGCGCCCGTCATCGGTCGGGCCCCAGCTGCTGAAGCCGCTCATGCGGGCGGAATCGGCAAGGCGCTTGCCATTGGCGACGGCGGGGGTGACTGAGCCAACAGTCAGGATGTTCTTGGCGGTGGCAAAGGTGCCGATCGTGTCAAAACCACCGGACTTCTGGTTGTCCGGCAATGGATCGATGGTCGCGTCGTAAGTCTTCAGGGTCCAGGCGCTCGCGATGGGATCCCAGTAGCGGAACTTGGTGCCCTTGCTCAGCGAGCCTTCGGTGCGGTCGTTGCCAGCGGCGCGAACAGGGAGATAGTACGGGGCGGAGTAAACAAGCGTGTCCCAATCGCTGGCGCGCTGGGTGTACTGTCCAAAGCGGCGGTCTTCGCGCTCGTCGGCTTCGCCGAACCAATACCAGCCGCTCCAGCTAACGCCGGGAGAAACCTGAAGGTTCGCCTGCGCCCACCCGACGTATTCACCGTAGGAATGGTTCGAGACCAGGATGTTGTGGGGGTTGGTCGGGCTCAGGGGAAGCTCGACGGCGCGCGAGGTCATCTCGATCAAGTCGTCGGTCATGTTGTAGGCGTGGATGATGGCGCCTGGAACCATGCCGCGAGCGGCAGGATCAACGCCGGAAGAAGCAATAATGCCTGCAACGGCCGTCGTGTGGTTGGCAACCAAGCCCCAGATGTTGTCCGGGTTGCCCACTCGGCCGATCAGCTCCGGATGGTTGGTCTTGGCACCGGCCTCGTCCCACACACCCACGTAGAACTGTTTGGAGAAGGAGGACTCGGGGAATTCCTGGTGGACACGCTCCACATTCAGGGAGACGCCGTTGACCGCAGAAACGGGGGCGTCATAGATGGGGCGGCCATTCACAAAACCGGAAAGCGAGATGCGTTCGTCGCGAATGGACTTGGCGTGAAGAGGAATGCCACGCTGACGGGCATACTCGTCGCGGGCGTTGGCACGGTTGATCTCGCGGACTTGCAGGGCTCGGCGTGAAGCGTTGTCGCCGGGCAGTTCAGTGGGTTGAGCTGCAGGAGAGTTTGTGGCAATCGACAGTGCGATTGCGGAGCTGGTAAGTACAAGTAGGCATGATTGGGCCACGCTCTTTTTCATGGTATCCTCACGGTTTGTTAGTTGTTTTGCCCTGTGGACAAGTGCCGACTATAGGGGCAACTAGCGCGCCACGGTTGAGATCCATGCCGTGGGCCTCACCAAATCGAGGCTGGTTTTCCAATCAAGGGCGTCGTAAGTATTGTGTTATGAGTGATCTACGCTATGCCAAGAATGGGCTGACAGGTGGGTCAAAAGCCCTCCAATTTCCGTTGGCGCAGAAAAATGGGCAATTTCCTCCGGGGATTCGTCCCGAATGGAGACTCGCCGGGATAAAAATCTCCGACGAAGCCATTATTTGGCATCGCGTTCCGGGACTTCGCCCTCCAAGTCGGCAGTCGTGGCTCGATTCGGAGACAGTTTGGGGCGCGGTCATCCATTGTGGCCCACGGAAGTGGGTTCCGCTGTCTCACTTCGGAACGCGATCTGGAGGGGAATCCGAACGGCGAGGGTGGGCGGGCACCTCAGGCTTGCCTTAAGTAACCTTGTTTACTGACCGCCAATACTGTTTAGTAGATACTCCATAGATCCGGTGCGATGGGTACACCGGTGATAGTGATATTATCGAATGCCAGACCATTGGGGTCGCTCGAGGCACTCGCCGGGTTGCGCACCGTGGTCGTGAAACGGAAGAAGAGGTGCTCATGACCCTGCAGTCCCGCTGCCTCGATCGCCTCCTCCAGATCGAATTCCCGGTGGGCGTAGGTCAGGCTGATGTTCCCGGCCCGCAGGGGAAACACCTCGTGCCACAGTTGCCCATCGGCGCTCAGCGCCACCCCGCTCGTCCACGAGCCCCCCAAATAGGGGTTTGAGGAGGGCGAACCGGCAGAGGTGCTGAAGGCCTTGCCATCGAAGGAGACTTCCAAATTCGCCCAACCGCCGACAGCGAGCAGGCTGGTCAACTCCGTGCGAGTCCAAGCCGCCGCTTGCATGTAGTCATCCAACACCAGATGCCAGGAGTCGATGGGCCCTTGGGTATCACGAACCGTGGCGCGGGGTTGACCGACTCCCGTCATTCGCCACGCGTCGGACAGGACGCCGGACTCGAAGTCTTCTTCGAAGTTGGGTGCAATGGCCCTCCAGGCATCCACGACAGCATCTGTCTTTCGCACCTGCCCGGAATCCAGATCGCGGAATTGGAAGCGCGCCTCATGCACGGCGGGGGAGAACCCGGGGGATTCAGGATTCAGGGTCGCCGTGACTTCTATGATCTCACCCGGAGGGATTGTTCCCGAGGAGATGCCGAACGTGAGCCACTCGGGTGCGTCCTCCACCTGCCAGTTCAGGGCTTCGGAGGAGGCATTGCGCAATGACCACCCGAACGTTGGCGGTTCCCCCTCCATTATATGGAGAGCGCGCTGGGGAGTGGTCGGCATGATGTTCAAGCCGGGGAGTTCCTGACCCGTTAGCACCAGCGAGAACCGCTGCTCGCCGCCGTCGAGCGCGCCTTTGTGGGTGACAAGGAGCGTGTATTCTCCCACATCTGGTGATTCGATCAGGACCTGTTCGACATTGTCGACGATGTTGTCGCCCACAGTTGCGTCCAGTGTTGGGTTCTGCCCATCAAGGAAGAAGGGGAGGTGGATGGTCTCGCCATCGGGGCCCACGACACGAAGGTCCAGGTCGTTCACGAGCACTGGCGTGGGATCGTTCAAGCCGGTCTTGATCTCTCCCGGCGGATCTGTCCAGCACACCGTTGCGCGAATCGGAGAGTGACCGTCCCAATGAAAGGTGTGCGTGTATGTCTGCCCGTCTGTGATCGCCTCAACCTGGACGACACCGGCGTCCGGGTCTTGCAGGTGCAGATCCAGGACATCCGCGGCGGTGGCTGCGTCGACAAGTCCCCAACCGTTTTGGTAGTCGGGACCGGGATTTCCGATGTCGGACGCGGTGTGAATCAGCAGGGCCTTCACGGTGCTTGAATACATCACCACGTCCGTTGCCTGGCGATGCATCGCTTGAAGCATGAGGGCGGCGCCAGCGGCGGAAGGAGACGAGAAGCTGGTGCCGCTCCCCGAGGCATAGAGCGATGACGGATTCCCCCAAAGCGTCATGACCAATGCCCCCACCGCGACCAGGTCCGGCTTGATGCGCCCGTCGTCACTGGGCCCCCAACTCCCGAAACTCGTCATGCTCGCGGATTGCGCCAATCGGTCTGATGACGACACGGCGAATGTCACGGCTCCCACCGTCAGGATGTTCTTTGCCGTGGCGAACGTGCCGATGGTGTCGTACCCGCCGTCCTTCCAATTGTCCGGGAATGGATCCGTTGAGGAGTTGAAGGACTTGAGCGTCCAAGTCTCCGTCTCAGGATTCCAGTATCGGAAATTGTTCCCATTGTTTAGGAATCCTTCATTGCGGTCATTGCCAGATGCGCGCACCGGCAGGAAGTACGGCGCCGCGTGGCACAGGGCGTCCCAATCCCGTGCCCGCTCGGTGTATTGCCCGAAGCGACGGTCCTCGCGTTCCGGCCAATCGCCAAACCAGAACCAGCCTTGCCAGAATACATCCGGTTCGATCTCGATCCGTGCCGTGGACCAACCGACGTATTCTCCGTAGGAGTGATTGGAAACCACGATGTTTGCATCACCCGGCAACTCCGGCGCGTACGCGGCACGATCGGTCATCTCCACCAGGTCGTCTTCCAAATCATAGGCATGAACCGGTATCGCGGGCAGGATTCCTTTCACAGCCGGGTCCACGCCGAAGGCCGCGACAAATCCTGTCACGGCGGTGGCATGATCGCTGACCGGGTCCTCGGGGTCTTCAAAGTTCGTCACCCGCCCCACAAGTTCCGGATGATCCAGGCGGACATTGCCACCGTCCCAGACGCCGAAGATGAGCTGATCCTCCGCGGCCGCCGCGGGATAATTCATCTGCGCGCGGTGAACATTGATCGAAACGGCCGACGAGTTGGAAAGAGGCGCGTCATAAATGGGGCGCGAATTGACAAAGCCGGAAAGCCAAGCCCTCTCTCCGCTGGCGGATTGGGCAACCAAGGGAATATTCCGCTGCCGTGCCTGTTCATCAGTTGCGCGAGCGGTCGCATTGGCCCGCTCACGAATGCCCGCCAGAGGGGACTCCGCGGGAGTCTCTCCGGCCGCGGGTGTGACAATCATAGCACCGCCACCGATTGCCAGCAGTGAAAGAACCAATCGTGAAGGGAAACGATGAACCGGGCGCACGGGGGCTCCTGCCTATGGAGTATGGCTTCGGGCCAGCAAGAGCCCACCCTGTTCGTTTGGCTCAGCCACCCATTTCACGTCAACCAATGTCACTGTCGAACGCCCAACAATCAGTGCGGGGCCGTTGATCTTCATGCCGACGCTCAGGGCCTCCTGCCGGCGGACCGGTACGTTTCTCCACTCTCCGCCCGTGTGGCATCGCTGGCTCACCGTTGATTTGAAAGCGACCGGCTCGACGGGCATGGCCACATCGCGCGATTCTGCCTCGGTGGCGACCACCACTCGCATGGACTCCAACTCGATGGCCCGACCGGTTGGGGTGTAGGCGAAAACCTCGGCGTATCGGGCCTCGAAATTGATCGCCGGATTGGACCGGCCATCCCAATCAATCGGCAGGGTCGCGTCCTGGCCGACGTATCTCATGCTACAAATGATGCGCTTTCTGGATACCTGTTCGGGCTTCAGCCCCTCCTCTTCCAGTTCCCTTCGCGCTTCCGATTCCAGCTCGCCCGCCATTCGCATCAAGGCTTCCAGCTCTGAACCGCGGATCGTGAGGAGCACCTGGCGCTCGGCGATGCGCTCGATGGCTGCCTGTCCAAGGCCCACCGCGCTCAGCACGCTCGCATCTGCAGGAACCAGAATTCGGCCTATGCCCAGCAACTCGGCGATGGCGCACGCGTGTTGACCACCGGCTCCGCCAAAGGCAACCAGCGCGTACTCCGCTGGATCGTAGCCCTGCGCGATCGAGACCTGCCGGATTGCCCCGGCCATGCGCTCGTTCGCGATGGCGAGCAAACCATTCAGGATCGCCTCCTCGGAAGCGTGTTCACCGGTTGACGATTGAAGCTCATCACGCAGCGCCTGCAGTGCCTCGACCGCGGCATCGCGATTCAGCGGAATCTCAAAGCTTCCCGTCGCCAACCGCCCCATCAGCAGGTTCACGTCGGTGATCGTCAACGGCCCGCCTGCTCCATAGCACGCCGGACCGGGTTGGGCGCCGCCGCTCTCGGGTCCAACCTGCAATCGGCCTTCTGCAAACTTGCAGATGGAGCCTCCACCGGCGGCGACGCTCTCGATCGCCAAGGCTGGCGCCACCAATGTGGCGTCGCCGATGCGGTGCTCGAAGACATATCCGAATGCGCCATCCCATCGCGCCACGTCCGTGCTGGTCCCACCCATGTCGAAGCCGATGACTTTCCCAAGTCCCGTCCCGCGTGCCGCCGCCGCGATGGCAACCACTCCGCCCGCAGGGCCGCTGAGCAGACTGTCCTTCGGGTGATAGCGTCCGTCGCGCGACAAGCCGCCTGCACTTGTCATGAGATGCAGCGACTGCAACTTCTCTCCACCAATTCCTTCGCGCACACGTCGGATCGTCTCAGAGATGATGGGGGAGAGATAAGCATCCACGACCGTGGTCTGCGCGCGTGGCAGCAATCGAATCAGCGGCGCCAGGCTTGCGCTGGTCCTGACGACCTCAAAGCCTTCCTCCATCAGAATTTCGGCAACCCGTAACTCATGCACAGGATTCAGATAGCTGTGCATGAAGGCAACCGCAGCCACGGTGTGCCCTTCTATCACGAGCCGTCTGGCACTCTCCCGCAGTTGTGCCTCGTTCAATGGCCGCAACACCGTTCCCTGCGCCGTCAGACGTTCATCCACCTCGACGGTGCAGGCGTAGAGCGGACGTGGCTTGATGATGTCCCGGGCGAAGAGTTCTGGTCTTGCCTGGGTTCCGATCTCCAGCAGATCGCCGAAACCCTTGGTGATGAAGAGCACGGGCGGATGACCGCGTCTCTCGAGCAACGCGTTCGTGCCGCGCGTTGTGGCCAATCGCATCCGGATTGGTGGGAACTCGCTGCCGGGTGCCGTACTTGTCACAATGCGCGCGGCAAGGACTGGAGCGTCTTCGGGGGAATGCACATCCACTGGATCGCCACTCTTCAGCCGGCGTTCAAGTGGCGCAGCCAGGTGAACCAGCCCCTGCTCTGCATCAAACGATGCAATGGGTACCGCACCCTGCCCATCACGGGGCTGCAGCGACCAACCAGCCATGAGGTTGGGCACAGACGGCCATGGACCTGCGAGGGCGATGGTCTGCTCGTCATCGACATGTTCGACAGCAAAGCGCAACTTTCCGCTGCTGAGCACCTTCGCCCGCCGCGGCGAGCCATCAGGAGCAAGGGCCACGCAGTCGGTGAACGTCCCACCGGTATCTATCCAGATGTGCCAGCACTCTTGCGGTGCGGGCTTCATAGGCCAACGTGGACCACCACACTGCGCTGCGTGCGGTGTCGGCGGTGTTCCCAGATGAAGACGCCTTGCCACATGCCCAGCGCCAACCTGCCATCGATGATCGGAATCGAGAGCGTGGTGGAGGTCAGTGCCGACTTGATGTGCGAGGGCATGTCGTCGGGCCCTTCCAGCGTGTGCGTGAACAGCTTGTCGCCCTCGGGCACCAGGCGATCAAGCCATGCCTCGAGATCACGTCGCGCAGAAGGATCGGCGTTTTCCTGGATCGTCAGGCTGGCAGAGGTGTGCTGGATCAGGAGCGAGCACAAACCCTCCATCACTCCCGACTCCCGGACGATCGCGTTTATCTCGTGGGTAATCTCATGGAGACCCTGACCGCCGGGCGTGATGCTGATGCGCTTGATCATGTCGTTTTGTTGTTCACCCTCGTGAGGTTGCGCGGATTGGACCCCCGCCCGCGATTCGGGGCAAGGAAAGCAAGCGCTTGAAAGTCTGGATTTGTAGCGGGAAAGGTCAGGCCGGAATATCCAAGGCCCTAAGCGCCGCGCCGGGGTCGCAGCCGCGCACTTCCAGCAGGCGCGCAATCGTGTCCGCGATGGCCTTGTTCGGGGTGCTCGCTCCGGCCGTCAGGCCCACGGCGATCTCGCCTACAGGCAGCCAGCCGCTTTTCACCACCGTCTCCTTGGACATCCGTGGCTGGTGCCGCAACTCGTTCGCCGAGACGATTTCCGAAGCGTCGGCGATGTGGTACGCGGGGCATTTCTCCAACGCCACCGCCAGCAGGTGCCCCGTGTTTGACGAGTTGTACCCGCCGATGACCAGCGCCAGATCGAGCTTCTGCTCCGCCAGCAATGTAACAATGGCATCCTGCCGGTCCTGCGTCGCGCTGCAAATGGTGTCAAAGGAGCGGAAGTGTTCCGACGCGTGCTCCGCGCCGTGGCGCTGTTCCAGCGACGCGCCGATCATCCGGGCGATCTCCAGCGACTCGCTGGCCAGCATTGTCGTCTGGTTCGCCACCCCCACCCGAAGCAGGTGAAGTTCCGGGTCAAAGCCCTCCGAGAAAGCCCCCGGCTGAAAATCGGCCATGAGTTCAGCGGGGGAGAGGCCTCCCTCGATGAACGCGCACACCTTCCTGGCCTCCGGGATGTCGCGCACCACCAGGAAATGCCCCCCTTGGGCCGTCGCCTGCGAGACCGTCGCGATCGTCTCCTCGTGGTAAAACTTGCCGTGCACCAACGACGTGAAGCCGTCCTTGGCGTAGCGCTCCACCCGCTTCCACACATGCACGACCGAGCCACATGTGGTGTCCACCACGATGCAGCCCCTTTCCCGCAATTGCTTGAACAGGGACGATGCCACGCCAAACGCGGGAATCATCACCACGTCGCTGGAGGTGATGTCATCCAAGGTGTGTTCCGGGCTGGCATACTGGCCGGACAGGAAGATGATCCCCATCTCCACCATGCGGTGGTTGACGCGGGGATTGTGGATGATCTCGGTGAGCAGGAAAATCCGCCGGTCGGGGAATTTCAGCCGCGTCTCGTAGGCCATGTCGATGGCCTTGTCCACACCATAGCAGAATCCGAAATCGCGTGCCAAATGGATCGTCAGCCCGGCTTCGGGGATGGGCAGGTGTCCCTGACGCGTCCGCAGTCCGTCGATGAGGGCGCTGCTGTAGTCCGCGTCCCGAGCTGGCGCGACGTCCTTCTTCAGCCCAAGGCTGGACCGGTAATAGGTCTTTTCGGCAATTTCGGCCACAGTTTCCCCCAAAATGGAACCGCCATTCGGCTGGCAGGGATGCAAGACCAGGGCCATGCGGGACGTCAATGGATCGTTCCGGCAGGGTGGGAAAGTGGGGGGGAGGTATCCCCACTACACCCGCCTGTCGGGCCAACCCGCTGATTTGCGCTTGACCGGAGGGGCCGACCGGCGAAGTCTGCCCTCCAGTTTTTGTGAGCGGGCAACCAATGCGAATGACCTCCTCCAATTCCTCCCCCTGCCCCGGCGCCCTGAATGGCGTCCTGCTCGTGCTCGTACTCTTGCCCTGACTGGTTGCCGGGCGCCGGATGCGGCGCGCGCACGAGTCGGGGCCGAATCACCGCCGCTGGATTGAGCCAGCGGCACTTTTTTATTCTGGCGCATTGACCCACCCCTCACCCTCGACCCCAGATCCCCACATCCAATCGACGAAGGAAGAAGATCATGCAGACTCAGCCCCAGACCGCCAAGGCGCCCGCCACGACATCCGCCGCGCCCCATCCCCGCGCGGGAGAGACCATGGAGGGGGCCGAGATGATCCTTCAGGTCCTTCATGACGAGGGTGTCGACACCATCTTTGGCTACAGCGGCGGCGCGATCCTGCCGACTTACGACGCCATCTTCCGCTGGAACCGCCAGTATGAGAAGCAGCCCGACAACCAGATTCGACTGGTCGTCCCCGCCAATGAGCAGGGCGCCGGATTCATGGCTGCCGGTTACGCGCGGGCCACGGGCAAGGTCGGCTGTTTCCTCGTCACCTCGGGTCCGGGCGCGACAAACTGCGTCACCCCCATCCGCGACTGCGCCGCGGATTCGATTCCGGTGGTGCTGCTCTGCGGCCAGGTGCCCCGTGCTGCCATCGGCACCGACGCCTTCCAGGAAGCGCCGGTCTTCAACATCATGTCCTCCTGCGCCAAGCACGCCTTCCTGGTCGACGACCCGGAGGAGCTGGAGGCGACGATCCGCACCGCCTTTGAGATCGCCCGCAGCGGCCGCCCGGGCCCGGTCGTCATCGACCTGCCCAAGGACGTGCAGCAATGGGTCGGCACGTTCGACGGCCAGGCGCGCCTGAACTTCCGCGGCTTCCAGCGCCGGTTGGAGACGCTGCGCGAATCGCGCGTGTCGCGCCGTCGCTGCGCGCAGTTCTTCGAGATGCTCGCCCAGAGCGAGCGCCCGCTGCTCTACGTTGGTGGCGGCGTCATCAACAGCGACAGCGCCGACGAGTTGCGCGCGTTCATGAATCGTTACCGCATCCCGGCCACCACCACCCTGATGGGCATTGGTGCCATCGACACGACCAGCGACTTGTCGCTGCACATGCTTGGCATGCACGGCACCGCGTACGCCAACTACGCGGTCGAGGACTGCGACTTCCTGATCGCGGTCGGTTCGCGCTTTGACGATCGCGTCGCGGGCAAGGTCAAGGAGTTCGCCCCCAACGCGCGCAACATCGCCCACATCGACATCGACGCGGCGGAAATCGGCAAGGTGAAGGCCATTACCTGGTCGCACGTCGGCGACGCGGGTTCCGGCCTTCGCGACCTGATGGAGCACGGCAAGGACTTCCAGAAGGATTTCTCGCCGTGGATCGAGCACATCCAGAAGCTGAGGACGAACCACGCGCTGAACTATGACCGCAAGAGCCCGCTGATCCAGCCGCAGGAAGTCGTGCAGATCCTGGGCGAGGTCACCAACGGCGATGCCATCATCACCACCGGCGTCGGCCAGCACCAGATGTGGGCCGCGCAGTACTTCAAGTTCATCCACCCGCGCACGTGGCTGACATCGGGCTCGATGGGGACGATGGGCTTCGGGCTGCCGGCCGCGATTGGCGCCAAGATGGCCTGTCCCGAAAAGACGGTCGTCTGCATCGACGGCGACGGCAGCATCCGCATGAACATCGGCGAGCTGGAGACGGCGACGACCTACGGCGCGGGCGTGAAGGTGCTGCTGCTCAACAACACCGGCGACGGCATGGTGCGCCAGTGGCAGAAGCTGATGTACGAGCACCGCTTCAGCGGAACCGACAAGACGCTTCACGCGAAGGACTTCGTCGAGTCGGCCAAGGCCGACGGTTACCAGTTCGCCGAGCGGTTGTCCGACCGCAGCAAGGTCCGCGAGACGCTCGAGCGTTTCATCGCCTTCGACGGGCCCGCGTTCCTGGAGGTCATGATCGATCCGGATGCCATGGTGTTCCCGATGGTCGGTCCCGGCAAGGGCTACAAGGACATGATGGTCGGAGACTTCATCACGCCGCGCGTCTACGAAAAGAAGGCCGAAGCGGACGACGACAAGAAGTACACGTTGTTCTGATCGCCGCGCTGGCAGGCAGCAGTGGGATACAACTCCGGCGGTTCGGTCCATCGCGGTCGAACCGCCGGTTTTCTTTGTGCGGCGATGTTGGCGGCGCTTAGCCTTTGCGGCCGATGAAGAAGTACAGGAGCAGGCCGATGATTGGGAGGAGGAAGACGATGAGCCCCCACAGCACCTTCCAACCGAGGGACTGCGAGGCCGTGATGATCTCGTACAGCGCCACCAGGAAAAGAATCAGGTGGATGACTGATAAGATTGCGGGTAGGCCCATGATTGGCGCTTCCTCTCCTGCAGGATTGTGATCCTTCCATTTCTATCTGGAGGGGACCATCACAGGTGAATACTGGCAAGTGCTTTGTGGGTTGTGAGGACTGCGAGGGCGCCTGTCGCTCCACGCCCTCCCCCGTCCCCGTCACCGGGTCGCCTGCGAATCGTGTGTTTCAGAACGACCCATGCGCCGGTGGGCGGAGGAATCTTTTTCCTCAGCTAAGTATAGTTTTGTCAATATGTCACATGTTCCCGGACAGGGGATGTCTCTCTGGCCCCTCTCTTGCGCTTCCGCTACGCGGCTTGTCAGATTATGGAGGCACCCACAACTATGAGCAAGGTTATCGGAATCGATCTCGGCACGACCAACTCCTGCGTCGCGGTGATGGAAGGCGGCCAGGCGGTCGTGATTTCCAACGCCGAAGGCGCGCGCACCACCCCCTCGGTCGTCGCCTTTACAAAGGGCGGTGAGCGCCTCGTTGGCCAGGTCGACAATAGTCAGGCCATCACCAACACGTAGAACACCATCTTCTCCATCATGAGGTTCATGGGCAACACG
>CAZVAQ010000014.1:0-39553 GCA_964625145.1 uncultured Candidatus Sumerlaeota bacterium | reverse complement strand
ACTAGCGCAAGTCGATGAAATAGCAGAACGCGGCACCGCCAGCGAGCATGTTCAACTGCTGGCGCCGGCGGGCGGCGTTGTGATTGAGCGCTATGTCGAGGAGGGCGACTATGTCGCCGCGCAGCAACGCATTCTGACCGTGGCGGATTTGGGCGTGTTGTGGGTGGAGCTGGAGGCATTCGAAAGTGACCTGCCGTGGTTGCGGGCGGGGCAATATGTCACGCTGAACGCCAAGGCGCTCCCCGGGCGCACGTTCGAGGGCGTAGTGACATGGATCGATCCCATGACGAACACGGCCACCCGCACGACGCGCGTTCGCATCGATGTGGAGAACGGCGAGGGCCTGCTAAAACCGGGGATGTATATCACCGCCGAGGTGCACGCCTCGCTGGATGGCGAGACGCCGCTCATCATTCCCGCCAGCGCGCCGTTGATCACCGGCAAGCGGGCCATCGCCTATGTGGATGTGTCCTCCGATGGGCAGCATGCTTATGAAGGACGCGAGATCGTCCTGGGGCCGCGGACAGACGATGGCTATGTCGTCGTCGATGGATTGCGGGAGGGCGATCGCGTTGTCACCAATGGCGCGTTCCGCATCGACTCGGCGCTGCAGATCATCGCGCGACCCAGCATGATGAGCCTTGAAGGAGGCGTCGCGGCAACGGGCCACGAAGGGCATGTCGCAGCTCCCGACACTACTTCCCATTCCGTAAGCGTGGAATCGTTCCGCGCAACGATCGAGCAGTACCTGAAGGTGCAAGAGGCGCTGGCGGAAGATGACCATGAAGCCGCACGCATGGCGTGGAACGAGCTTGCCGCACTTCGCGAAAGCGACCACGAGGTGACGGACATCGCCTCATTGCGGAGTGCATTCCACACGGCCAGCAACGAGCTCATCGCGCTGATTGCCGATCAAGGAAACCCGACGGACGAGCCGCTGAACATCGCGCATTGCCCGATGGCGTTCGAATGGAAGGGGGCGGATTGGATCCAGACCGGTGCGGACATTCGGAATCCGTACTTCGGCGCGCAAATGTACCGATGTGGCACCGTGCGAGAGGAGGTTCCTCCGCAATGACCAGCGCGCTCATCCGATTCTGCATGGAGCAACGGCTCCTTGTGTCGCTGGCGGTTCTGATGCTGGTGACATGGGGAATCATCGTTTCGCCATTCCGGCATTCGGTCGCGGATCTGCCGCGCGATCCGATCCCCGTGGATGCGATTCCCGACCTTGGCGACAACCAGCAGATCGTCTTCACCGAATGGCCGGGACGCTCACCACAGGACATCGAGGACCAGGTCACCTATCCTCTGACGACAGCACTGCTTGGCATTCCGGGCGTGAAGTCCATTCGCTCCGAATCGATGTTCGGGTTCTCATCGATCTATGTGATCTTCGACGAGAGCATCGAGTTCTACTGGTCGCGGTCGCGCATTCTGGAGAAGATCAACAGCCTGCCGGAGGGAACGCTTCCCGCCGGGGTGCGCCCGATGCTCGGTCCGGACGCGACGGGCATGGGACAGATCTTCTGGTACACGGTAGAGGGGCGCACGCCCGACGGCAAGCCCGTGGGCGGATGGGACCTGCACGAGCTGCGCTCGGTCCAGGATTGGTACATTCGCTATGCCCTGCAGGGCACGGAGGGCGTGGCGGAAGTCGCCAGCGTCGGCGGCTTCGTCCGCGAGTACCAGATCGACGTGAACCCCGATTCAATGCGCGCGCTGGATGTGAGCCTGATGCAGGTGATGGAGGCCGTGCGCCGGTCGAACCGGGATGTGGGAGCGCGCACGCTGGAGAACAACGGCGTGGAGTACGTCCTGCGCGGCAAGGGCTTCATCAAGGAAATCGATGAATTGCGCGCGTCGGTCATCACAACCCGCAACGGCGTGCCCATCACGTTGGAGCAGGTGGCCACCGTGTCGCTCGGACCTGCGATGCGGCGCGGAGCCCTGGACAAGGGAGGCACGGAAGCCGTTGGCGGCGTCGTGGTTGCCCGCTTTGGCGCCAACCCGATGGAAGTCATCGACAATGTGAAGCGCAAGATCGAGGAGATCGCGCCCGGCCTGCCGCGCCGCACGCTTGAGGACGGCACCATCAGCCAACTCACCATCGTGCCTTTCTACGACCGAACCGGCCTGATCGAGGAGACGCTGGGTACACTGGAGGATGCGCTGTGGAACCAGATTCTCATCACGTTGGTGGTCGTGTTGCTGATGGTATTCCATCTGCGCAGCTCGATCCTGATTGGCGCCATGCTGCCGCTGGCGGTCCTCTTCACATTCATCATGATGAAGACGTTTGGCGTGCAGGCGAACCTTGTGGCCCTGGCCGGCATTGCCATCGCCATTGGCACTGTTGTGGACATGGGCATCGTGCTGACGGAGAACATGCTCCAGCATTTGCGTGATGCAAAACCCGGCGAGTCGCGCTTCGTGGTGTTGCACCGCGCCGCCGCGGAGGTGGGCAGCGCCGTTCTGACGGCAATCGCCACAACGATCGTCAGCTTCCTGCCCGTGTTCGTCATGACCGGGGCGGAGGGGAAACTGTTCCAGCCCCTCGCCTTCACCAAGACGTTCGCGCTGTTCTCCAGCATCGCGACGGCGCTGATGGTCCTGCCGCCCATGGCGGTGGTCCTGTTCCGCTGGCAGCCGCCCAAGCCGCCGGAGTGGCTCCGCAAGAGCTGGCGCGCAGTTCATCTCGGCATCGTCATTCTGCTGTCAATCCTGGTGATCGTCGCACTGGCGCGCGTGTGGGAGCCGCTTGGCGGCATGAAAACGACGGGCGAGAATCTGCTCTTTGTTTCAGTCGTGGTCGTCGGGTTGCTGTCGCTGTTCTGGCTGTGGCGGATCACGTATGAGGCGGTGCTCGGTTGGTGCCTTCGCTTCAAGACCGTCTTCCTCGCGGTGCCGATTCTTTTGGTGATGCTGGGTGGATGTGTGTGGCTGGGTTTTCCGCGCACATTCGGCTGGCTTCCCGATGGCATCCGCGAATCACCGATGGGTGAGACATTGGCAGAAGCATTCCCAGGCCTCGGACGCGAGTTCATGCCCGTGCTCGATGAAGGAGGCTTCCTTTACATGCCCGTCACCATGCCTCACGGCAGCATTGGCGAGGCGATGGAGTACATGCGCCAGACGGACATGGCCATGCAGGCGATTCCGGAGGTGGATTTGGTCGTCGGCAAGTTGGGCCGTGCGGAAAGCCCGCTGGATCCCGCGCCGGTGTCGATGCTGGAAACGGTGATTCAATACAAGCCTGAGTACGTGCAGGACGAACAGGGGCGGCGAGTGTCGTTCGCATATGATCGGGATCGCGGTAAGTACCAGCGCGATGCGGATGGCAATCTGATTCCTGATCCGTCCGGCCGTCCGTTCCGCAACTGGCGGCCGGAGATCAAGTCGCCGGAGGACATTTGGGCACAGATTGTCGAGGCCACGCACGTGCCCGGTCTCACATCGGCGCCCAAGCTGGCGCCGATCGCGGCGCGCCAGGTCATGCTGCAAAGCGGGATGCGTGCGCCGATGGGTGTGAAGGTGCGCGGCCCGGATCTGGAGACCATCGAGCGCGTCGCCCTGCGCATGGAGGAGATCCTGAAGAGCGGGCGGGTGCCCGGCGTCCGAACAAGTGCGGTCGTGGCGGAGCGGCTGGTTGGTGTGCCGTATCTGGAGATCATCCCCGATCGCGATGCCATCGCGCGTCATGGTCTCCGCATCAACGATGTCATGGAAGTGATCGAAGTCGCCATCGGCGGCATGCCGTTGACGCAAACCGTCGAGGGGCGCGAGCGCTATCCCGTCCGCGTGCGATATGCACGCGAACTGCGCGACTCCATCGATGAGTTGGCGAACATCCTGATTGATGCGCCGCCAGTGGTGGACGGCGGACCGATGGTGCGGATTCCCCTTCGCGAAGTTGCCGACATCCAATACACGCGTGGCCCGATGAGCATTCGCAGCGAGGACACTTTCCTCGTGGGCTATGTGCTTTTCGATCGCATGGATGGCTTTGCGGAGGTGGACGTCGTGGAGAATGCCCGTGCGGCGCTGCGCGCGGAGCTGGACCCTGAGCTCCCGGCGGGCGTGTCGTACAACTTTGCCGGAAACTACGAGAGCCAGATTCGAGCGGCAAAGACGCTGCAGCTTATCCTTCCGCTGACGCTGCTGCTCATCTTCGTGATCCTCTATCTGTGCTTCCGCAGCACCGTGATGACGTTCATGATCTTCAGCAATGTCTTTGTGGCATGGTCGGGTGGGTTCATCTTCCTGTGGCTGTGGGCCCAGCCGTGGTTCATGGACTTTATGGTCCTTGGGTCCAACCTCCGCGAAGTCTTTCACATGGGCGAGATGAATCTGTCCATTGCCGTCTGGGTGGGTTTCCTGGCATTATTTGGGCTGGCGACGGATGATGGCGTGATCATGGCGACCTACATTCGCGAAAGCCTGGAGGCGAAACCGCCAACAAATGTCGCGCAGTTGCGCGCAACCATCATCAACGCCGCGAAGCGCCGCATCCGTCCGTGCCTGATGACCAGTGCCACGACGATCCTGGCGCTGCTGCCGGTCATGACATCGCCGGGCAAGGGGAGCGAGATCATGACCCCACTGGCCATTCCGCTTTTCGGCGGAATGTCGCTTGTCATGATCAGCGTCTTCGTGGTCCCTGTGCTGTATTGCGCGTTGGAGGAGTTCAAGATGGCCGTCGCTGAACTACGCACTGCAGTTGGGACCCCATCCCCTGTGGCGGCGGAACCGTCCCCTCAATCATGACTACCACCCCAAGGAGAAGAATAATGAAGAGTCTCGTCGCAGTAGCCACCATCGCAATCGCCGGCATGTTCAGTCCGCTTCTTGCCCAGCAGGATCACGCCGGTCACGCCCATGAATCGGCTGACGCCGCCAGCGAATCCACCCAGGCGCCGAAGCGAGTTGGAGATCCGTGGTCTCTGGGCACGTGCGCCGTTGCCGGCTCCAAGCTGGGGTCCATGGGCGAGGCCATCGTCAAGCTCCACGAGGGGCGCGAGGTGCGCTTCTGTTGCGCGGGATGCACGGGTTCCTTTGAAGCGGAGCCGGAAAAGTTCCTGGCCCGTGCGGACGAGGCTACTATCAAGCAGCAACGCGCCTTCTACCCCCTCGACCATTGCATCGTGGACACTACATCAAAGCTGTCGGATGACGACGCGGCGAATCATCTCGCCGTGATCGGCAACCGGTTGTTCGTGTTGTGCTGCCCGCCATGCGAGGAAGCTGTTCGCGCCGAACCGGCCAAGTACTTCGCGATCCTGGACAAGGCCGTCATTGAGAAACAAAAGGCCAACTATCCGCTGTCGACCTGTGCCGTCAGCGGCGAGCCGCTTGATGCAATGGGCGGTCCGATCCAGGTGGTTGTTGCGAACCAACTGGTGCAACTGTGTTGCAAGGGTTGCGAATCGGCCGTTGATCAGGACCCGGCCGGAATCCTTGACAAGTTGGCCGAGGCCCGCAAGTCCTCGCGGGCCGCCGTACAGTCGGAGTGACCCATGAGTGACCACGCCGAGCATCAATCCTGCTGCTGTGGCAGCAAGAAGGACGAAGCGCCTCCTGCAGTGAAGACGCACAAGGATCCCGTGTGTGGCATGACGGTGATGGAAGGGCGCGAGGCGTGGCGCGTCGAGTATCAGGGTGTCACGTACTTCTTCTGCAGCAAGGGATGTGTCGCCCGGTTCGAAGCGGATCCGGACAAGTATCTCGCGGGCGACAGTGCGGCGGCCGCCGCGCAGGAGCATGCGGACAAAAACGCCATCTTCACCTGCCCGATGCATCCGGAGGTTGAGCAGGCCGGTCCGGGGAGTTGCCCCAAGTGCGGCATGGCGCTGGAGCCAAAGGAGATCAACCTCGACGAGGAGGACACGACGGAGCTCGACGATATGCGCCGCCGCTTCTGGATCTCCGCGGTGCTGACGCTGCCCGTGTTCGTCCTCGCAATGGGGTCGCACTTGCCCGGCAACCCGATTGGCAATGACATCCCGATGAATGCCCGCTTGTGGATTGAACTGCTGCTTACGGCGCCTGTGGTGTTCTGGTGTGGTTGGCCGATACTGAAACTGGGCGTGGCATCGATCCGAAACGCCAGCCCGAACATGTTCACCTTGATTATGATCGGCACGCTGGTGGCCTTCTTCTACAGCGTCGTGGCGACGGTCGCGCCGGGAATCTTCCCACATACATTCCACGACGCGGACGGCCACATCGGCGTGTATTTCGAAGCTGCCGCTGTCATCATGACGTTGGTGTTATTGGGTCAGGTGTTGGAGCTCAAGGCGCGGAGCCGCACGAGCGCCGCGTTGAAAGGCCTGCTCAAGCTTGCGCCAAAGACGGCACGCGTCATCCGCAAGGATGGCACGGAGGTCGACATCGACATTGCGGACGTCACCAAGGGAATGCGGCTGCGTGTGCGACCGGGAGAGAAGATCCCTGTCGATGGCGTGGTGGTGGAGGGCCGCTCAAGCATTGACGAGAGCATGGTGACGGGCGAGCCCATGCCCGTTCAGAAGGAAAGCGGCGATCCGGTGACCGGCGGGACGGTGAACCAACAGGGTGGCTTCGTGATGGAGGCCCAACGCGTGGGCCGCGACACGGTGCTTGCACAGATCGTGCGCATGGTGAGCGAGGCGCAGCGTACACGTGCGCCCATCCAACGCGTTGCGGATGTTGTTGCGGCGTGGTTCGTTCCCGCGGTCATCGTCTCTTCGATCATCACGTTCATTGTGTGGACGATGTTAGGCCCGGAGCCTGCGATGGCCTATGCCATTGTCAATGCCGTTGCCGTGTTGATCATCGCGTGTCCGTGTGCCCTTGGCTTGGCGACGCCCATGTCCATCATGGTCGGAACCGGGCGCGGGGCGCAGGCGGGCGTGCTGATCAGGAACGCCGAATCACTGGAAACATTGGGCAAGGTGGACACGCTGGTCGTGGACAAGACGGGTACGCTGACCGAAGGAAGGCCACGACTCACGACTATAGAAGTGGCGAATGGCTTTGATGAATTCGAACTGCTCCGTCTGGTGGCCAGCCTTGAGCGCGCCAGCGAGCATCCCCTTGGCGCCGCGATTGTCGATGCCGCCAAGGAGCGGTCCGTCGAGCTTGTCGACGTCGGCGACTTCAACTCCATCACCGGTCAGGGTGTTGTGGGCACGGTGGATGGCCGCAGGATTGCCATCGGCAACACCAAGCTGATGGAGCGCGAAGGTGTCTCGTTGGGCGATCTCGAGCAGCGTGCGGAGGGACTCCGCGGGCAAGGGACGACGGTTCTGTTTGCTGCGATCGATGGATCGGCAGCAGGGTTGCTCGGTGTTTCCGACCCCATCAAGTCATCGACGCCGCAGGCTATCGAGACGCTTCATGCGATGGGGTTGAAGATCATCATGCTGACGGGTGACAGCGAGGCGACCGCTCGCGCTGTCGCGCGGCAGCTCGGCATTGATGATGTCATGGCGGACGTGTTGCCTGCGGAAAAGCACGCCGCCATCAAGAGGCTCCAGCAGCCGGGCAGGTTGATTGCCATGGCGGGCGATGGCATCAACGATGCGCCGGCCCTGGCACAGGCTCACGTGGGCATCGCCATGGGTGGCGGAACGGATGTGGCCATGGAGAGCGCGGGCGTCACGCTGATGCGCGGTGACCTGATGGGGATCGTGTCGGCCATCAAGCTGTCCCGCGCCACGATGACCAACATCCGCCAGAACCTGTTCTTCGCCTTCATCTACAATGGCTTGGGCGTGCCCATCGCCGCGGGGGTTCTCTTCCCGCTGTTTGGCATCCTGCTCAGCCCCATGATCGCCGCCGCCGCGATGACATTCTCGTCGGTGTCGGTCATCGGCAACGCGCTGAGACTGCGGTCGATTGATCTTTCGTGATGGAGCGCCCGGCGACTCCATTGCGAGTCGCCGGGGGCTTTCATCCAGCCGGGCTATTCCGCTCCCGTCACTTCCACACCCGCCGCTGCCAGTATCTCCTCACCCTTCATGCGGACCGTGTAGTCCGCGTTGGCGTGGGCGTATTCGATGATGCCTTCCTCGTTCACGACAAACACTGCCGGAACGGGCAGGACCTTGTCCTCGTTGCCGGAAGCAGCGCTCAAGTCGATCCCATACCCCTTGTAGCGCTCGACGGTGGCGTCATCCATTCGAAACGCGATACCGAATGCCTTCATCGCTTCATGCTTGTTGTCGGAAAGCAAACGGTAGGGGAGTGGGCGCTCTTCGGCGTGCTTCGCCGAAGTCTCCGGCGAGTCCGGCGACAGCGCCAGCAACTGCACGCCACCTGCGGTGAGTTGCGGCTGTATCTTCGCGAGCTCTGCAAGGTGCGCGTTGCAGTATGGGCACCATCCTCCTCGATAGAAAATGACCACCGATTTCTTGCCGCCAAGTGCCTCCCCAAGCGTGATCGCCTCGCCGTCGGCCTGCTTGATCATTGCGGCCACAGGCACCATCTCGCCGACAGCCAGGGGCTTCACTTCCTTGGCACTCTCATAGACTACCGAGTGCCCAACCTTCACCAGTGACGACATCTCATTGGAGAACTGCGAAGGATGCGACTGGGGGATCTGACCCGGCATCTGCGTGACGGAAGAGCTTCCGTCCGGGGTGATTGGTTCGTCCGCGGCAAGGCCTGCCGGAAGTACCGCCAGCATCGCGGCGGCAAGGATCCTGGGTGAGACTGGTACTCTGCAATTCATTGTATGGACTCCATAGAATGCTATTGTTGAAGGAGTTACGAGTGTCCTTTGGGGGGCACTCAACCTTCGAGAGTCATGAAACCACGCCGAGCGCGGTCGGTCAACTCCTTCCGGCGGGGGAGGGTCGCGCGCAAAAATGGATATTTGGACCTTGACATCCAGAATAAAGCGGGGAGACCTTTCGCGCCGAGGGCGACAGCCGCCCATCACATCCCTTCATCTTCGACAACCACGAGGAGCCATCCATGAACATCAAGGTCCTGTGGTCGGCTTTGGCCTTCACCGTCATCGCCTCCCTGGCCGTGCTGGGATACTTTGGTTGGGACCTGTATCGCCAGGCACCGCCGATCCCCGACCAAGTGGTCACCGAATCGGGCGAAGTCCTTTACACTGGCCAGCAGATCCGCGACGGGCAGAACGTGTGGCAATCCATGGGCGGCCAGCAGGTGGGAAGCGTCTGGGGCCATGGTGCCTACGTCGCCCCCGATTGGTCGGCGGACTGGTTGCACCGCGAGGCAGTGGTTCTGGCCGACATGATCGCCCAGCGCGAATTCGGAAGCAGCTACGACGAATTGCCCGAATCCTCCAAGGCCGCCACCCGTGAGTGGCTCAAGGAGGAGATGCGCACCAACACGTTTGATCCGGCGACGGGCTGTCTGGTGGTTTCCAACGACCGCGCTGCCGCCATGGCCGAGGTGGCCTCGCATTACAAGACGCTCTTCTCGAATGATGAGTCCCTGGCCGATTTGCGGAAGGCCTACGCGATTCCCTCCAATTCGATCCCGGACCCCGATCGCCGTGAAGCGATGATGGGCTTCTTCTTCTGGGCCGCATGGACCTGCGCGGCCGAGCGTCCGGGTGGAACCGTTAGCTACACGAACAATTGGCCGGCGGAGTCGCTCATCGACAATGCGCCCACGGGTCCAATCCTGATTTGGTCGGTGCTCAGCTTCATCGCGCTGCTGGCTGGTGTCGGCGCCCTGGCATGGTACATGGCCGTCATCAAGGAGCGGGAGCCGGAAAACCCCCGCCCCTCCGCGACGGATCCGCTCCTTGCCTGGCGAGTGACGCCGTCGATGCGGGCGACCTTGAAATACTTCTGGGTCGTGTGCGCGATGATCCTCGTGCAGATCGGCATGGGTATCACCGCCGCGCACTATGGCGTGGAGGGCGATGGCTTCTATGGCTTCCCGCTGCAGGAATGGCTTCCCTATTCGGTCGTGCGCACGTGGCACACGCAACTGGGTGTCCTGTGGATCGCCACGGCGTGGCTCGCAACGGGGTTGTTCCTGGCCCCGGCGGTCTCCGGCTTTGAGCCCCGGTTCCAGCGCGGCCTGGTGAACGTGCTCTTCGTGTGCTTGCTGATCATCGTTGCCGGCTCGATGCTGGGCCAATGGCTGGCCGTGCAGCAAAAGCTCGGCTTCGTCACCAACTTCTGGTTTGGTCATCAGGGCTATGAGTACGTCGACCTCGGCCGCTTCTGGCAGTTGTTCCTCTTTGCGGGCCTCTTCATCTGGCTGGCGCTGATGGGGCGCGCGTTGCTTCCGGCGCTGCGCCAACCGAGCGAACACCGCGGGCTGATCGCGTTGTTCCTTCTCTCGTCCGTCGCCATTGCGTTGTTCTATGGCGCGGGGTTGATGTGGGGCCGGCAATCGCACCTGGCCATCGCCGAATACTGGCGCTGGTGGGTCGTCCATCTTTGGGTCGAGGGCTTCTTCGAGGTCTTTGCCACGGTCGTCATCGCGTTCCTCTTCACGCGCATGGGCCTGCTGAATGTGCGCTATGCCACTGCGGCCGTGCTCTTCTCGACGATCATCTTCCTGGCCGGCGGCATGATTGGCACATTCCATCACCTGTACTTCAGCGGCACGCCCACGGCGATCCTGGCCCTTGGAGCCGTGTTCAGCGCGCTGGAGATTGTGCCCTTGGTCCTGATCGGATTCGAGGCCTACGAGAACTACCGCCACGCCCGCGCGACTCCATGGATCTATCGCTACAAGTGGCCGATCTACTTCTTCGTCGCCGTGGCGTTCTGGAACCTGGTCGGCGCGGGGATCTTCGGCTTCCTCATCAATCCTCCCATCGCATTGTACTACATGCAGGGGCTGAACACCACACCGGTCCACGGCCACACTGCCCTCTTCGGCGTGTACGGGATGCTCGGCATCGGCCTGATGCTGTTCTGCCTGCGGGCCATGAACCAGGATCGCGAGTGGAAGACGCCGATGCTCGCGTGGGGATTCTGGGGATTGAACATCGGCCTGGCGCTGATGGTGCTGATCAGCCTGCTGCCGGTCGGAATTCTGCAGACCCTGGCCAGCATCGAGCACGGCCTGTGGATGGCACGCTCTGCAGAGTTCATGCAGCAGCCGCACATGCAGGTCCTTCGCTGGCTGCGTGTCCCGGGCGACACAATCTTTGCTGGTGGCATGGCGGCCATCATCCTGTTCGTGGCGGGTCTCACCGGTGGCTGGTCATTGGGGCGTTCAAGCCGCGTCACCGCTGAAGAAGATACCGACAGCGACGAAGCAGTCGAACTGGAGAACGCCGAAAAGCCGGAATTGGCCTACGCACGGGCCCACTGAAGACAAGCATTCCAGCATCACCCGGAGCTTCAACCATTCACCCTCTCCTACCGAGCACCGAAAGGAATTCGCACCATGACCCTCACGACCGAACAAACCGTTGGACAGCTTGTCGCTGAAAACCCCGCCCGGGCCTATGTCTTCGAGAAGCACCGCATCGACTACTGCTGCGGCGGGAAGATCACGCTGGCCGAGGCCTGCCAACGGCGCAAGGTGGACTATGACACCGTCGTTGCCGAGCTGGCAGCAGTCGATGCCTCCGGCAAGGACACCGCCTCCGTCGATTGGACCAAGGCACCGCTTGGCGAGCTTGCAGATCACATCGTCTCCACGCATCACGCCTACCTCAAGATGGAGCTGCCTCGCCTGGAAGCCATGAGCGCCCGTGTCTCCAAGGTCCATGGCGACCATGCACCGGAGGTGAACGAGATCTATTCGATCTTCCTCGACTTCCGCCGAGAGCTCGAGGAGCACACGATCAAGGAGGAGCAGATTCTCTTCCCGTGGATCAAGAAGCTCGAGGCCGGCGAGCAGGGTCCCTTTGTCGCGGCCTCGGTGGCCAACCCGATTCGTTGCATGGAGCAGGAACACGACAGCGCCGGCGCCGCGCTGGAGCGATTCCGCGAACTCACCAACAATTACGAACCACCGGCGGACGCGTGCAACACCTGGCGCGTGCTCTATGCCTCGCTCGATGTGCTGGAGCAGGACATGCACGCCCACGTGCACAAGGAGAACAGCATCCTCTTCCCGCGCGCCCTCGCGCTGGAGGAATCGCAGCGGGACTCCGGCAGCCGCCGCGTTCATCTCTAAACCGGGAGGCCCCTCATGTCCGCCATGGCAGTCGCTGAATTGCTGAGTTCCAACGAGCGCCGTCCCGGCTGTGCGGTTTGCGGGTCCGGGAGCGCATCCCTGGATCGGCGTTCGGAGGTCTCGCGGCCGTTCTTCACCGCGGCGATTGCAACCGTCCTCACCGTCGGGGCGCTGTGGGGGGTCACCATACTGATCCGCATAGCCCTCAGTGGTTCCTTCACTGCCGTTGGCCTGCACGAGGTCAATGCCCACGGCCACGCGCAGATCTTCGGCTGGGTCGGCTTGTTTGTCATGGGCTTCGCCTATCGGGTCTTTCCGGTGTTGTTGGGCCGGGATTTGCCGTGCACGCACGGCGCCCGCTATGGATGGATCGCGATGCTTGTGGGCGTTGTGCTGCGATCCGGATTGCAGCCGTTCGTCGTGGCCCATCCGTGGTTGCTCGTTCCTGCGCACTTGGGCAGCGTGTTGGAGATCGCGGCCGTTGCAGTCTTTTCCATCCAGATGCTGTGGCTGCTGGGTGCGGCGCCGGGCCGGTTATTGTCCGGGTCCGCCTGGTTGATCCGCGTGGCGCTTGGGTGTTTCTTCGTTCAGACAATTGCTTCGGCGGTGTACTTTCACCTGACCGCCGTCGCCACGGACCGCGAAAGCCTGTTGTGGCTGATCTCGCATCTGCAACCGTCGCTGCGCGATCTTCAGGTCCATGGCTTTGCCATGCTGATGGTGCTGGGCGTGGGTATGACGCTTCTGCCGCTGTGGTTTGGCGTGCGGCGGCTTGGGCCTCGCGGCGCGATGATCGCTGCGGTTCTTCTGGGGCTTGCGGTGGTGGGGGAGATCACCGGCTTCCAGTTGATGCAGTCGGTCACGCGCCGCTGGGCGGCGTTGTGGGGATTGTCGGCGCTGGTGATGTTTGTCACCGCGCTGTGGATCGTGCTGCGTTCGAATGTGCTGTGGCCGTATCCGATGATCAGCCGATCGAGCAAGTTCATCCGGGCCGCCCATGCATGGCTGTTGATCTCGCTCGGGATGCTGGTGCTGCTGCCGGTGTGGCAATTCGTGGTGCTGACGGCGCTGGCACCTGGCAGTCATGCGGTGGAGATTGGCTTTTCGCATGCCTATTATGGCTCCATCCGGCATGCCATCACCGTGGGCTTCATCAGCATGATGATTCTCGGCATGGGCAGCCGCTTCATGGAACGCACCGCCGATCCGGCTGTGGTTCCGCACTGGTCGCTGACGGTGCCCTTTGTGCTCGTGAACATCGGCTGCGCCATGCGCGTCGGGTTCCAGGCACTGACCGACCTGCACGCGATGGCTTTCCCCATCGCTGGTGTCAGCGGTATCCTCGAACTCAGCGGCATCGCCGTGTGGGCCGTGTGGATGCTCCGCTGCATATATGGCTTGTCGGTCATCCCGAGTGAGCAATCCGCCCTGACCAATTCAACCTCGGCCCCATCCGCCTTATGACGATCAAGACCGACAAACCGCCACTGGTCTATTCCTGCTCGGGCTGCTCCAGCGCGGCCCAGGCGGCCAACACCCTGGCCGTGCGACTGGACCGTGCCGGCCATGCGGAGATGTCCTGCATCGTGGGGGTGGCGGCGGGTGTGCCGTCGCTGGTACGGGTGGCGGAATCTGGCCGGCCCATGGTGGTCATCGATGGGTGTCCGCTGGCCTGTTCCTCGCACGCGTTGGCCAACCGGGGGCTGACCCCGACCGAGTACATCGACCTGTCCCGGCACGGCGTGAAGAAGCGCCTGCATCAGGACGCCCCCGCCGAGCAGTTGGAGGAGCTTTGGGAGGAAGTCATCCTGCCCGCCGTCGAACGTGCGGCTCGGCGGAGCACGGCTGGCACGTAGTTGATTGAAGCGGAGCTGGACGCCCGGAACATCTGATTTCCCACGGTCGCACGGCGATCCCCCTTGACCCGCCAAGCCCCTAAGAGGATAAAGATGTCCAGTTTATTCCAGACCAGGACTACTCGTGTGATCTCGACAACCGGAGAATACGCCCTGAGGGCGGCGGTGTTCCTCGCGCAGAACCATCCCGACCCGCAGACTTCGGCCATCATTGCCGCCGGCACCAAGGTGCCCTCCGGCTACCTCTCCAAGATCCTGCAGGCCATGGTGCGCGCCGAGCTTATCCACTCCCAGCGCGGGCTCCATGGCGGCTTCACGCTCCTGCGCGAACCGAAGAAGATCACCGTGCTGGATGTCCTGGCCTCTGTGGATTCCGAGCCGCAGCGCATCAAGAAGTGTCCACTCGGCATCAAGGGCCATGTGAAGCTGTGCCCGGTCCATCGCTTGGTGGACGACGCCGTCGCCCATGCGGAGAAGGCTTTCTCGAGCTCGAACTTGGAGGAGCTCTCGAAATCGGCGCGCAATGTCACGGCCCTATGCGAGGCGTGAACGTCGCGCTTGACCCGCACCGATCTGCCGCCGAAAACTGGACAAATCGATCCGGAACACCTGATGGAAGGCTCCAATTGTGAAGATCCGCATCCAGGACAACTCCATCCGTCTGCGCCTGACTTTGCGCGAGGTGGAGGCCTTTGCAGCCGAAGGCGCCATCGCCCGAGGCACCCAGGTCGTCACCCCCAGCGGGCTCGGCCCCGTCTTTCGATACGCCCTTGAGTACGACTCCGGACTGGTGGAGAGCGAAGTCCTTGTTGACGGATCATCCATCAGCGTCCAACTGTGCACCGCAGATCGGGACTGCCTGCTGAATCCACAGGAGGAAGGTGTCTATATCCGTCGCGAGTGGATCTCTCCAGTAGGAAAGAGCCATCGCTTCATGGCATTTGTGGAGAAGGACCGCCCCGGGTCCACCTGCGTGAAGAAGGAGCAGTGGATCTATGACGCGCCGCCTCACGGCCCGGTTGAGACCCGCCCCATCCCTCCAAAGTCGATACTTTGATCGCGCTTCGCGCACCCAGCATCCCCCGGAGGAACTGCCCCATGCGCCAAGCCGTCGATATGATCCGCTACTTTCTGTCCCAGTTGCACGGCAAGTCGCTCCTCGTGGCGACCATTGCCACAGCGGGTCTGGCGGCTCTGATCATTCTGGGTAGCCGGAGCCTGCAGAATTTCGATGCCGCCCTGATCGGTTACTGCTTCGCGTCATTGTTTGCGACCTTCGGGTTGGTCTATCGCTACAGCGTGTGGCTCACCAAGCCTCCCACCTGGAAGTACTGGGTGCGCGGCTGGCAACTGTGCTTCTCGCCCTCGCTGTGGAAGAATCTGCGCTCGCCGTTGATCCTGGGCGAGGCGTTCCTGCGCAAGATCGTTATCCAGGACTTCGTGTGGAAGCGCCATCCGGAGCGTTGGGCCGGTCACATGCTCATTGCCGTGGGGTGCGTCATCGCAGCGGCCATCACGTTTCCGCTCGTCTTCGGGTGGATTCACTTCGAGATGGCTCCCGGTGTCGTGGAGGGCGACTACAAGTACATCATCACGCTGTTTGGCTTCCATGTGCAGGAGCTGCCGCACCACGGCGTCTTCAGTTGGTTTGTCTTTCATGGGCTCGTGGTGGCCAGCTTCCTGGTCATTCCCGGCGTCATGCTGGCCATGTACCGCCGCATGGTGAATCCCGGCGCGGCGGCGGTGCAGCGCTTCGCCCGCGACTTCCTCCCGCTGGTCCTGCTCTTCGCGGTGGCCTTCACGGGCCTGCTGCTTTGGGTTAGCTACGAATTCATGGACGGTTACTTCTACGTCGCCCTAGCGCAGTTCCACGCGTGGACGGTCATCGGGACGCTGATCTACCTGCCATTTGGCAAGCTGTTCCACATCTTCCAGCGTCCGGCCAGCCTTGGCATTTCGTATTACAAGGCAGCCAATGCCGATCGCGAACCCGCACGCTGCCCGGTCACCAACGAAGGTTTCGCGGCCAAGATGCAGACCGATGACCTGAAGGAAGTCCTTGGCCAGTTGGAGTTCGACTACTCCGCGACGGACGGAGAGTCCCCCGACTGGAACGAGGTCTCCCCGCGCGGCCGTCGCATCCTGATCGCGCGAGCGCATTCGCAAGCTCGCGGCAACAAGTTCGACTGAAAGAGTTCCCCCATGGCCCAACTCGCACTACCCCAGCAGGACTACATCCGCGACTACGGGCCGCATGTGACCGACCTGCCCGTCACCGGATGGCAGTCCAAGCCCGAACCGGACAAGTTGGTGAAGACGCACTGCTGCTTTTGCGGGATGCAGTGCGGCATCCAGCTCGCCGTGAAGGACGGCAAGGTCATCGGCTTCGAGCCTTGGGAGGACTTCCCGTTCAACGAGGGGCGCCTGTGCCCCAAGGGCGTGAAGCGCTACATGCAGACGCACCACCCCGACCGCCTGACCGACCCGCTGATCCGCACGGAGAAGGGCTTTCGCAAGGCAACGTGGGACGAGGCGCTTGATCTTGTCGTGTCAAAGATCCGCTCCATCCAGGAGCGTCACGGCAGCAATGCCTTCGGCATGATGAGCGGTGTGTCGCTATCCAACGAGAAGAGCTACCTGATCGGCAAGTTCGCGCGCCTGGCCATCGGGACGGCCAACCTCGATTACAACGGCCGGTTCTGCATGGTCTCTGCCGGTGGCGGAAACAAGAAGGCATTCGGCGTCGACCGCGCCGCCAACACTTGGTCCGACGTCCCAAAGGCGGAGGTGATCTTCATCTCCGGCAGCAACGTCAGCGAATGCTTCCCGACGCTGGTGCACTACATCTGGCGCGCGCGCGACAACGGCGCGAAGATGATCGTCGTCGATCCGCGCGTGACTCCGATCGCGCGCACGGCGGACTATCATCTTCAGATCCGTCCCGGGACCGACAGTGCCCTGGGCCAGGCGCTGCTGCACGAGCTCATCGCGAACGATTGGGTCGATCACGATTTCGTGACCAACTATTGCAAGGGCTGGGAGGAGCTGAAGGCCTCCGTCAAGGAATGCACTCCCGAATGGGCGGCAAAGATCTGCGGAGTGACACCGCAGCTCATCCGGGAAGTCGCCAAGGTATGGGGCGAGGCAAAGACCAGCTTCCTGATGCATGCCCGCGGCATTGAGCAACAGACCAAGGGCGTCGAGAATGTGTTGAGCCTGATCAACATCGTCCTGGCCACTGGTCGAATCGGCCGGGAGGGATGCGGCTATGGAACGATCACGGGCCAGGGGAACGGCCAGGGCGGACGCGAGCACGGTCACAAGTGCGATCAGCTCCCCGGCAACCGCGACATCGAGAACCCCGAGCACCGCGCCCATGTCTGCAAGGTGTGGGGGATCACCGACGAGCAACTGCCCCACAAGGGCAAGACCGCCGTCGAGCTCTTCGAGGCGATCCACGACAAGGAAGTCCACGGCCTCATCAACATCTGCTGCAACCCGATGGTCAGCCACCCGGACACGAACTACGTGCGCGAGGCGCTGGAGGGGATGGAGTTCCTCTGCGTCATCGACTTCTTCATGAGTGAGACCGCCCGCTACGCGGACGTTGTGCTCCCCGGTTCGTTGCACGAGGAGGAGGAAGGCACCTCCACCACGGCGGAATGTCGAGTCGTGCGCATTCGCGCGGCGGTCGACCCGCCCGGCAACGCGCGGACCGACACTTGGATCGTTCTCGAGCTCGCGCGCCGGTTGGGGAAGGAAAGTCTCTTCAATTACAAGGACAACGAGGACATCTTCAACGAGTTGCGCCGCGCCAGCAGCGGCGGCACGGCCGACTATGCAGGCATCACTTGGAAACGCATCGAGGACGAGATGGGAGTCTTCTGGCCATGCCCGGTGGAGGGCCATCCCGGCACGCCACGCCTGTTCGAAGACAAGCGCAGCTACCATCCAGACGGAAAGTTCCATCTGCACCCGACGCCCTACCGGCCGAGCTTTGAAGTGCCGGACGCGGAGTACCCGCTCTACTACACCAGTGGCCGCAGCGTGTTTCATTACCTGAGCGGCACGCAGACGCGGCGCATCAAGTTCCTGGTGGAGAAGTCGCCGGGCCCCGTGTGCGAGATGCATCCCCTGCTGGCCGGAAAGCTCGGCCTCAAGGAGAAGCAGATCGTCACGCTGGAGACGCGCCGCGGCAAGATCACGGTGCCACTGCAGATAACAGAGGGCATTCGTCCCGACACGGTGTTTGTGCCGTATCATTGGGCGGAGCGACTGGCCGCCAACCAACTCACCGTGCGGGCGTTGGACCCGATCAGCAAGATGCCGGAGTTCAAGGTCGCAGCGTGCCGCGTGCGCGGCGCCACACCACAGGAAGCAGACCAATTGCGGGCCGACTGGAAGGTCCTCAACGTGGAGGCACCTTCACCATGAGCGCCCCCTTCAAGGAATTCTTCATCGACTTCCAGCGATGCATTGGTTGCCAGGCTTGCGTGGCCGGCTGCGCCGAATGCCACACGCATCGCGGGACGCCGATGATCCACGTGGACAAGGTGGATCCTGCCGCCGGGCCGCAGACGGTCCCCATGATCTGCATGCATTGCAAGACGCCGACCTGCGCCATGTCCTGTCCCGCCGATGCGATCAAGATGGACGAGAACGGCATCGTGCATAGCAGCCTCAAGCCGCGTTGCATCGCCTGTTCCAACTGCGAGCTGTCGTGCCCCTTTGGCGTCCCGATCATCCGGCAGGACATCCAGCAGATGCAGAAGTGCGACATGTGCTTTGATCGCACCAACGCGGGCAAGAAGCCCATGTGCGCCACCGTTTGCCCGACCGGCGCGTTGTTCTATGGGACACTCGAGGAGATCAAGCGCCTGCGTCCCCACAGCAAGCCCATCAACCGCTGGCGATTCGGCAAGCAGGTCGTCGAGACGCGCGTGTGGGTGATGGTGCCGCACGATGTGGAGGAGATGGTCGTGGATTGGCCCGAGTTGTTGAAGGGCGTCGAGGGCCCCATCGACTTTGCGATGAAGCTGAAGGAGCGCTTCCAGCTTGAGGGAATCGTCGATCCCGAGAGCAAGGAGCCCCTGCCGTTTGAGCTGGTCGGCACGAACGAAAGTTCAGAAGCACAGTTCCTGTGAAGGATTGACTCATGAGCGCGCAATCCATGTCGTCCAAAGAGGCGTTGCCCAAGTGGCGGGAAGACTTCCCCGTCGAGCAGGAGCTTGATGACTTTGTGACGCGTCGCGACTTTGTCCGCTTCCTCGGACTCGTCAGCGCTGGCATGCTCGTCGGAAATGCCTCCATCGTCGTGAAGTCCCTCACGGAGAAGGAAGGCCCGTTTCCCGAGATCGCGATTCCGGATGCCACCACGCTGAAGCCGGGGTCGTGGCTCGTCTATCAATACCCCGACCATCGAACGCCCGCAATCCTGATCCGGCGTGAGAGTGGCGAGTACATCTCCTTCCTGCAGAAGTGCCCGCACCTGCAATGCCCTGTCACGTATCACCCCAGCGAAGAGCACCGCGGTGAATCGCTGCGATGCCATTGCCACAACGGATGCTTTGACATCGAGACGGGCCAGGGGATCCAGGGCCCGCCGCGGGAGCTGCGTCCCCTGCGGCAGGTCGTCCTCCGCGTTGAGAGGGAGAGCATCATGGCCGTGGGCTTGAACGAGATTCACTTCACCTGAGAGAGAGCAGGCAGAGACCAAGTGCCCACACAACAGCCCGAGTCCGCCCTCAAGAATCTGCACCCCGCGTACTTCGCGCTCGTGATGGCGACGGGGATAGTCGCGATCTCGAGTCAGCTTCATGGCTTCACGACGATCGCGTGGGGTTTGCTTTGCCTGAACGTCGTGCAGTATGCGGTGCTTGTCGTGCTCCTGCTCTGTCGCATCGCCAAGCATGCGGACCGCGTCATCGCCGATGCCGGAGACCATTTGCGCGGGCCCGGCTTCTTCACGCTCGTGGCGGCCACGGGTGTCTTCTCCTCGCAGTGGTTCATTATCGCCCGGAACGCCTCCATCGGTGTTGCTCTCGCCGTGTTGACGATACTCCTGTGGTTGGTGATCATCTACCTGGTGTTCGCACTCCTGATCGTGAAGCTGGAGAAACCATCCATCGAGAAGGGGATCAATGGCGGATGGTTGGTTGGCATCGTGGCCACGCAGGCTGTCTCCATCGTCAGTGTGCAGATGAGTGCCTATCTCCCTGAAATCTACTTTCCATCCGCCCTCGTCGGCCTGTTCGCATGGTCCTTTGGGATCATCCTCTACCTGTGGATCATCTCGCTGATCTTCTATAGATACATGTTCTTCTCCTTCCAGCCAAACGACCTGTCACCGCCCTACTGGATCAACATGGGTGCCGTCGCCATCTCCACATTGGCGGGGTGCAATCTCATGTCTTCGGTCCATGCGCATCCGCTGCTCCTCGAGCTGCTCCCCTTCATCAAGGGAGTGACCATCCTTCTGTGGGCGACGGCCACGTGGTGGATTCCGATGCTGGTCATCCTTGGTTTCTGGCGCCATGTCGTGCGGCGCTTTCCACTCCGCTATGATCCCCTCTATTGGGGAATGGTCTTCCCCCTGGGGATGTACTCCGCCTGCACCTTTCGGCTGGCGGAGATCACCGATGTGCAACAGCTCTACTCTGTGGCGTGGGTATTCCTCGGCGCAGGCGCCTTCGCGTGGACTGTTGTCTTTGCCGGGATGCTTCATCATCTGACAACCGCGGCCCTTCGTCCGGCTGCGGCAATGCAGCCACAGATGGCAACACCGGGATCGAAATGAACCAACCTGACACCAGGAGCGCACCCATGTCCCTGCGTAAGCCCAACTTTGACACACGCCCTGGAGTCGTCGCCGCCACCACGGCCCGCTTGTGGATCTGCGCGATCATTGTCATCGTGCAGTATTGGCTGCTGACGGCGTCCATGGAGGCCTTTCACGCGGGCAATCACCGCATGGCCATCCCGATGTTCCTGGCGTCGTTGTTCAGCTTCGCGCTGGTGGCGGGACTGATCCTGTCCGGCGAGGCAGGTGCGCGCAGGCTTCAGGAGGACCTCAAGAAGGAACAATGAGTCCGCGCATCATACTCAAGAAGACCGAGGTCGAGATGCAGCCCGGCGAGACGGTGCTTGCCGCGCTCCAGCGCGCCGGCATTCCGATGCTCTATTCGTGCGAGTCGGGCTATTGTCATGGGTGCATCCTGCGCGGCATCGGAAACATCCCGCCACGAGCGCAAAATGGCCTGCCGGATGTGCTGAAGGAGTGCGGCTGCTTCCTTGCTTGTCAATGCGTGCCGACGGAGGATCTGCGCGTCCTGCTGCCGGGGGAGAGGCCGGTGCCGGCGTGACGACGGCCGCTCTCGTCCTGGCCGGAGGGCGCAGCTCGCGCATGGGTTCGCCAAAGCCCAATGTAAAGCTGCACGACGGCCGGACCATGCTGGCGCACGTCCTGGACTCCATCCTGCCCTTGGGCGTTCCCGTTCATCTCTCCGTGGAAAAGGATCATGCATTCCTTGAACATTGGTCCCATCTTCCAGTCATAAGGGACGCGGAAGAGTATCCCGGTCCGCTGGCCGCCATCACGCAGGCGCTCGGCGCGATCGAGGCCGACGAGTTGCTCGTTGTGTGTTGTGATCAACCAATGCTTCAGGCGGATTTGCTGCGTCGACTTGTCGACAGCGCCATCGATTTGCCGACGTTCTTTCGCGATGCGCAGGGCCGGGGAATCGCACCATTCCCCGGGATCTATCCCGCCAGTCTTCTCACGGCCATGCGCGATGCACTCAGCAAGGGCGAGCGCTCCCCGCGCCGCTTCGTCGAAACAAGGGAATGCACATGGGTGGACATCGACGCCGCCGAAACGGCGCTGTTGGCATCGTTCAATTCAATGGATGAACTGGCGCGCGCCGGGCTGCTGGCTGTTGAGGTGCCGAGATGACGCATCTCGCTCCGCTTCTGCGCACCAGCGTAGTTGATGTCCACGGTCGCACTTTGCGGTACCTCCGTGTCAGCGTCACCGACCGCTGCAACCTGCGCTGCGAATACTGCTCGCCCAATGGGACCTGCCCCACTCTTGCCCCCGAACCGCTCTCTTGGGATGACCTCCGTTGGATGGTCAAGGTGGCGGTGGATCGGCTTGGCGTAGAGGCACTGCGAATTACCGGCGGCGAACCGACCGTGCGACCGGGCCTGGTCGAGTGGGTTAGATCACTGCAGGCAGTCGACGGATTGGCCGATGTGTCCATGACGACGAATGCCGTGCGGCTGGCGGAGATGGCCGGACCACTAGCGCAGGCGGGTTTGCGGCGCGTGAACATGTCCATGGATTCCCTGAAGCCGGATCGCTTTCGTGTCATCACCCGCGGAGGCGACCTCCATCGCGTCCTTCGCGGCATAGAGGAAGCAAAGCGACACTTCATGCACATCAAGATCAACGTGGTGGCGCTCAAGGACAGGACCACCGGCGAACTGGCGGACTTCGTGGCCTTCAGCGACCGTCACGACATCGAGGTGCGCTTCATCGAGCCCATGCCTCTCGATGACGAGAAGGTCTATTGGCGCGACGTCTTTGTGCCCGTGGCTGAACTCAAGCAGCGACTGGTGGAAAGCGGCCACATCCTGGAGCCTGTGGAGCGAAGCACGGGCTATGGGCCAAGCACGACATTCCGCGTCTCGGGAACCCGCGCCCGCCTGGGGTTCATCTCGCAGATGTCGTGTACGAAGTGCGCCACATGCAACAAGCTGCGCATGACCAGCGATGGCACCCTGCGCCCATGTCTGCTCTCCGCCGAGGAGGTGCCTCTCAAGACTGTCATTGCTGCGCGGGATGAACAAGCCTTTGTCAGCGCCCTGTCCGGATCCTTCCTTTCACGACCGCGCGAATATCGCTTGGAGGACGCCGTCGGCAAGTCCCTCGGCCGCTCAATGCAATGCATCGGCGGTTGATTGACATTCCGTCACGAATCCCCGAGCACCAGCCGGGCCTGGGCCAAATGATGCTCCCCATGCCAAGCCGCCATGGCCAACTCGCGATCCAGCGTGATCATCCCCGCCACCGGGTGGTGATACCGGCGCGCAAAGTCCGCTTCGCTCATGCAGTGGAGCAAATGCCCCCATCGCCGGATCGTCGCGCGCAACAGCTCCAACGACAACTCCACCGGCGCGCCGACCGCATCCTGCTGCTCGGCCCACAGATCCTCCGGGTAGGGCGCGATCGTGGCACCGTCCTCGGCCAGGGCATACTTGAACCGCATATAGCTATGCATCTGGCTATCCGCGATGTGGTGGATCGCCTGGCGGGCCGTCCATCCATCTGGCCGGTATCGCGTGTCAAGTTGCTCCTCCGTCATGTGCAGCGCCACACTCGCCACATGATCCGGCAAGGCTGCCAATTGTGCCATCAACTGCTCGCGCCCGCTCGCGGTGTATGGACCCTTGTATTGGAACTCGCCAATTGGAAATCGCCGGTCGATCATCGTCCGCTCCTCATTTTGTATTGCGATGCTCACGCCAGATCATCGCTCCTCGCGGCGAAATGCAATCTCAATGCCGGCAAATGCGCACCCTTCTCACGACGGATGATTGAACGCCATGGATGACCTCAATGCCGCCAGCTGGCACCGCCTGTCATTGGGCGATGCCAACATGGCTGATGACGAGATGGATGATCTGAAGCACACCTTCGAATCAGTACGAGCCGCTGCCGGCGACAAGCGCGGCATGGCACTGTTCCGCCGTCTCGAATCCCGTGGCGACGTCCATTGCGACCTGGTGGTGTACTTCCCACCGCAAGCCGCCGGGCTCGCCCGGCGATGCAATGCCTCGCCATGCGCGCAGCCGGCCCGTCACGGGTTGGACATGGTAATTGGCGGCCCCGAAGACTGGGACCTTCTCTTAGGTCTACCCTGACTTGCGCGCTGTGCCACGAAGCATCTTGTCCAGATGCTCTTTCAATACCAACGCATGATTCCGTTCCGTGTCGCGGTTCGCCGTCAGGAGCGTGACGCGGCCCTTGCGCGCGCGCTTCACCAGAGGCACCAGCACCTCGTCGTGCTCCTTCAGCTCCTCGGCGTACCGGCTGCAGAATTCATCCCACCGCGACCGGTCAGCATGAAACCACTGCCGCAGTTCCGTCGAAGGCGCGGCGGCCTTCAGCCACTCGTCGATCCGCGCGCCCTCCTTTGCCACTCCGCGAGGCCACAACCGGTCCGCCAGCACACGATAACCGTCACCCGGTGCCGGCATGTCATAGATGCGCTTCACGACGATGGGCATGATCACCCTCCTTCATACAGGCAACACGCACACGGGCTTTTCCGCAAAGGCGCACGCTGCGACGGGCCCGTCCGACATCCCGTCGGAATTCAACCGGTGCGTTGTCAGTTCGTTGCTATGCTGATGCGCCACCAACATCCAGCGTCCCGCTTCCTCGATGTTGAAATCGCGCGGTCCCAATCCTCCACTTTCAAACGAACCCCGCGCGGTGAGGGATCCATCACCCTTGATTTGATAGCCAGCGATGCAATTGCCTCCTGTCCCCCGATAGGAAGCATACAACATGCCGTTGGCCGCACACAGGCGGATTGCCCCGCCTGCAATGCCGCCTTCCGGTTTGTCCGGTCCAGCGACGCGATCCACCAACGTCAACCAACCGCTGCCGCCATCCCATCGCGCCACCAGGATCTCATTCGACAGTTCGCACACCACATAGACAAACGGCAACCGCGGGTGAAACACCATGTGTCGTGGCCCGCTCCCCGCAGGGGTGGCCATCGCCATGACTGCCGGCGTCACGTCGCCGGACTTCAGCCGGTGCATCCAGATGACATCGCTTCCCAAATCCACCACATACAGCCAACCGCCATCGGGCGATTGCACAACCTGGTGCGGAGCGGACTTGCGTTGCCGCCGCGGATGAACCGAGGAGCCCTTGTACTCCAAATGATGCACCACATCACCCAACTCGCCTCCGCGGCAGAGATGCACGTTCATCCGGCCATTGCCATGGGATATCACCAACGCCATCCCGAGATGATGGGCGACATGGCAGTTCGAATTCCCCGGCGAGACGCGTTGATCCAACAGGCGCAGCGAACCGTCCGCCGCCAACTCAACAATGCCCAACGTGCCATCCGATTGAAAATGCTCGCACGCGGCCAGATAGCGCCCCGGCGCATCCGTCACCGGCGCCAGGTACCCTGGGTTCACCATCCCACCGCACGACCCCAGCTTGCGAATCGCGCCGCTCTCGTCATCCACCTCCACAGCCCAAACCCCCTGGGCTCCCTCCCCACTTTCGGCGGTCGTATACGTACCCACCAGGAACCGGTGCGCAGCCATGGATTCCAACTCCAGAGATAAGATGGCTCTACCCAATCGCTATTCAGCTACGAACAATGGCGCGGCTCCAACTCCAGAGCGAGGCAAAACTCACATCCCCCTCCACGCACCCTCGGCGCGCCAGCGCTCTGGAGTGCGATCAGCTTGCTGCTGCTCTCACCCGGCAAGCTTGCTTGCGGCCGCCGGCATGCCAGCCTTGGCATTGGTCAGCCACCCCACGCCATCACCCATTACCCCGCCACTCACGCCACTACGCCACGGCGGAGCTGCGCTTCGTCAGCGAAACGGGGGGCCGGGGCGGGCTGCGACTGCTTCGCGGGCGAGCGTGGTGATTTCCGGCCAGTTCCTTTCCTTCAATCCCGCAGTCATCCAACTGCCGCCGACGGCCACGACGCTGGGCTCTGCCAGATAGCCGCCAACATTGGCGGCAGTGATTCCACCCGTGGGGATGAAGCGCACACCACGATGCTTGTAGGGAGCGTGCAGGGCCTTGAGCATTGCGACGCCGCCGGTTGCTTCCGCGGGGAAGAACTTCAGCAGCGTGCAATCGAGCATCAAGGCGTTCTCGATGTCGCTGGGTGTCATGACTCCCGGCAGGAATGGCAACCCCACCGCCTGCGCTCGCCGGACCACGACAGCATTGCAACCCGGCGCGACGGCGAATTGTGCGCCTGCCTGCTTCGCCGCCTCGGCTTCCTCGGGCGTCGTCACGGTGCCTGCACCGATCAGGAAATCGGGAAACTCGGTGGCGATTCGCCGGATGCCTTCGCGTCCCGCATCCGAACGAAAGGTGATCTCGGCGCATGGGAGTCCGCCATCGGCGAGAGCCCGCGCCAAAGGTATGGCGTCATCCGCAGATGGGAGGACTACCACAGGGATGATGCGAACATGTTCGAGCCGCTGCAGCAGTGTGGAAGATTGGTTGCTCATCGCTGTACCCTCGCGGAACCACCACGGACGAGGCGTTCGACCTCGTCCAGGCCGGACATGCTCGTGTCGCCGGGAGTCGTCATGGCAAGCGCGCCATGCGCCGCGCCGTACTCCACGCATTCCTGCGGAGACTTGCCGCTCAGGAATCCAAAAATCAGTCCCGACGCAAAGGAATCCCCGCCACCGACCCGGTCCATGATCTCCAATCGTTCCCGTCTCGTTGATTCAAAGAATTCGTCGCCAAGGGATAGCACCGCGCCCCAGTCGTTGATCGTGGCGGTGTGAACGCCTCGCAGCGTCGTCGCGATGGCCTTCAGGTTCGGGTACTTCTCCCGCACGCGACCGATCATGCGGCGAAATGCCTGGGTGTCGAGCCGGGTCATGTTCTCGTCCACGCCCTCGACCTCGAAACCGAGTGCGGCGCTGAAGTCTTCCTCGTTGCCGATCATGACATCGATCAGCGGCGCCAGCGTTCGGTTGATCTCCACAGCCTTCTTCTGACCGCCAAAGGATTTCCAAAGCGAACCGCGGTAATTCAAATCGTAGGATACGATCGTCCCCGCGGCCCGGGCCGCTTCCATGGCCTCCTGAATGACGGCAGGCGTGGTCTCCGAAAGCGCCGCAAAGATACCGCCGGTATGAAACCAACGGGCGCCCTCCTTCGCGAAGATCGTCTTCCAATCGATGTCCCCCGGCTTGACTTGGCCGGGCGCGGAATGTCCGCGGTCGGACACGCTTCGCGCGCCGCGGACGCCAAAGCCGCGCTCCACGAAGTTCAGGGACTGGCGCACCGAGCGGCCGATGCCATCATACGGCACCCAGCGAACGTGCGAGAGGTCCACACCACCCTGCAGCATCAAATCCTCCAGCAGCAGGCCGAGATCATTCTGCGGAATCGCCGTGACATGCGTGGTACGAAGACCGAAGCAACGCCGCAGCCCGCGCGACACGTTGTATTCGCCGCCTCCCTCCCACACGCGGAACTGGCGCGCATTGCGCACGCGGCCTTCACCGGGATCGAAGCGCAGCATCACTTCACCCAGAGACACACAGTCCCAGCGGCAGTCACCTGCAGGACGGATCTTGAGAAGCTCCATCATATCCCTCTCCGGTCAAAGTCGGATCATCTGAAAGCCACCGCTGACATCAATGGCCACACCGGTCGAATAATCCAGATCCCCCCGGGCGAACGCGCCGACTGCGCGCGCCACATCCTCCGGCTGGCCCCAGCGGGGAGTCGGCAACAGGCCGCCTGCAATCAACGCATCGTATTTCTCCTTCACGCCGGATGTCATGTCCGTCGCAATGATGCCCGGGCGAAACTCGACGACGGGAATGTGATACTGCCCCAGCCGATGCGCAAAGAGCTGCGAGGCCATGGAGATTCCGGCCTTGGAGATGCAATAGTCACCGCGGTTGATCGAGGATGTATAGCTGGAGATGGAGCCGACAAAGGCAATGCGCGGGGTCTTGACAATGCCGCCCTCCTGAAGGGCGATCATCCATCGCGCCGCCCGCTGCGTCAGGAAGTATGGCCCCTGCAGGTTGACGCGCACCAGCAGTTCAAAGCTCTCTTCCGTCGCCTCCAGGATGTCGTTGCGCTCGCGTGGGGCGATGCCGGCGTTGTTCACCAGCAGGTCCAGGCGCCCAAACGAATCCTCGATGGCTGTCATCAGCGCCTCGCGATCCGCCTTGCTGCCAATGTCGGCGCGGACAACCAGCGCGCGCCGGCCTGCCTCGGCAACGCGCTTCGCCACTTCAAAGGCGCCAGTCTCCGTGTTGGATGGATCCACCGGAGAGGCGCCGTTGACGACGATGTCAAAGCCGTCCTTTGCCAACTGCAGGGCGATGGCGCGCCCGATGCCGCGCGCGGAACCGGTCACCAATGCGACGGGCGAAGGATTCACTGTGGGAGGTTCTTCCGGCATCAGGCGAATCCTTTGTAGGCGGCGATGATCTTCGCGAGGAACGCATCCTGGTCGGTAGCCCACCACTCCTCCGAGAAGATCTCAACCTCGATGGGGCCCGCGAATCCAGTTTCCTCAACCCACGAGCGGATTTGCCGCAGGTTGATGCAACCATCGCCCATCAACGCGCGATCCGTCAACAGATGCCGCGTCGGGGTGCGCCAATCACAGATATGGTAGGCGAACAAGGCGTTCATCCGTCCGCACCGGGCGATCTCTGTCCCCAGGTCCGGGTCCCACCAAAGATGATAGACGTCGACCGCCACGCCGACCAGCGGCGAAGCAATGCGCTCGACCGCGTCGTTGGCCTGTTTCAACGTGTTGATGGCAGAGCGCGAATCGGCGTACATGGGATGGAGAGGCTCAATGGCCAGCTTCACACCGGCGGCCTCGCATTCGGGGAGTAGTGCACAGATGCCGTCGATGATTTGGGCGCGGGCTTCAGCCAACGGCAAGCCAGGGACTGCCCCGCACACCAGCACGATCAGCGGCGCTCCAATCGCGTGCGCCTCCTCGATGGCGCGGCGATTGTCGGCCAATGCGGCCTCACGCCCCTTCTTCGTGTCCGCGGGGAAGAATCCTCCGCGACAGAGGCTTGTGACACTCAATCCGCTGTCGCGCAGGACCTGATGCGCCCGCTTCGCCCCACAAGCCTCCAACGCGTCGCGCCAGACGGTGATGTGGCGGATCCCCGCTTTGGCGTACTTCTCCGCAGCTCTATCCAGCGACCACGGCTTTGTCGTGATCGTGTGAATGCAGAGACGCCTCGTGTCGGTCAGTGCCTGAACCATCACAGTTCCATCCTCACAGACTCGGGACATCTACCATGGCGCGCATTTTCCATGACTCGTGACCAAGCTCGGCCAGTTGGACACCCTTTGCCGCTTCGCGAAGCGTCCATCGGTAGGGAGTATCCAGGGCAACGTGGCGCAGGAACAACTCCCACTGCGCCAGGAACGCGTTGGGATATGGCTCCTTGTCGGGGACTTCCATCCACTGGGCCATGTAGTTGTTCGGGTCGTCGATATCCGGGTTCCATACTGCCCGTGGCGTGTTGGCGTGGGGTTGGACCTTGCAATGGCGCAGTCCGGCAACGGCCGATCCTTTCGTGCCGTCCACATGCATCTCGAACAGCTCGCGCCGGTTCACACGCGTGCACCACGAGGAATTGAACTGGCAGATGATCCCCTTCTCCGTGATAAACGTGGCATAGGCGGCATCGTCGGAATCCGCGATGTAGGGTTTGCCCTGCTCGTCCCATCGCTTGTCCAGATGCGTGGCGCCGAGACACATCACCTGCCTTACGTCTCCGAAGAGGTTGTCCACCACATAGCGCCAATGGCAGAGCATGTCGATGATGATCCCGCCACCATCGGCCTTGCGATAATTCCAGGACGGGCGCTGCAACGGCTCATGCTCGCCTGTGAACACCCAGTATCCGAAGTCGCCGCGTACGGAAAGAATCTCCCCGAAGAATCCCGTGTCGGTCAGGTACCGAAGCTTGCGCAGGCCGGGGAGCCACAACTTGTCCTGCACTGCTCCGTTCTTCACGCCAGCCCTTTCGGCCAGTTCCGCCAGCTCCACTGCCTCGGCGGAGGTTTCCGCTGTCGGCTTCTCGCAGTAGATGTGCTTGCCTGCGGCAATCGCCTTCCTCACGGCGGCCACTCGTCTGTTGGTCGTCTGTGCGTCAAAGTATATCGTAAAGTCCGGATCGGAAAGCACGGCATCCAAGTCCGTCGTGAACGGAATACCATCGCATTCATCGGCGAGCTTCTTCAGCTTCACTTCGTTGCGCCCGACCAGGATCGGATCCGGCATGATCACTTCCGTGTCGCTGACCTTCACGCCGCCCGCGCGCCGGAGTGCCATGATGGAGCGCCGCAGGTGCTGGTTCGTTCCCATGCGCCCGGTCACGCCATTCATGATGATCTTGATGTTGTGCGTCTTCATGCGTTGCTCCCCAATGTTCCGTAGAAGGTGTAGTACGGCTTGTCCTTGAGAAGCCGGTGGAGCAGGACCGCCAGCTCCAGGAGGTGGTAGTCACCCCACATGCAGGCTTCACCCTGCGGGATCTTCTTCCCATCTGGAACATGATCCCAACCGTTGGGCCGATGATAGATGGAATGAAGCAGCAGGCCGTGATGGTTCGGGTCCGTGGAGAGGTAGTCATCCTCCAGTAGGCGTTTTGCCGTGGTGAGTCCTGCTTGAAAGAATCGCCTGCCTTCCTGCGTCTCCCTGCCAAGTAGCAGGCCAAGGCGAATCAGTCCCTGGGCTGTGATCGCTGCGGCGGAGGAATCCACCGGTTCGTGCTCGTTGTCGATGCGGGCCGGCCGGGTTTGCCAATCGGGCATTTGCGCCAAACCCGGTGCGCCCGTGTCCCAGTATGTGATGCCGTCCGCGGCGGTTCCGTGGTCGATGAAGAATCCGCATGTGGCCTTTGCGGCGCGAAGGAGTTCCGACTCGTACTCCGCGTGCTGTCCGGGTGCGAAGTCGCGCAGGAATTCGACCTGCTCCGGCGCCCCGCACGCCATCCACGAGAGCCCGCGCGTCCAAGTGGAGAATGGCGAGTAGCCCTGTTGCGTGCTGGGGCAGCGGTACGCGCCATCCTTCGTGTTGAAGATCGACTCGTGCACCGTCCGGCCGGGCAGGGTGTCGTAGGAGTCGCGACCCTGGCCGAAGTAGATGTTATATTTGATCGTGTTGCGGATGTGCTGTTCGGAGCGCTCGAGGAGCGAGAACCGCCGGTCGCCTTCGCCCATGAGCACATGTCCCAACGCGTGCGCCAACACGAGCGAGCGGCAGGACCGCACCGTGTCGACGAACAGCGACTGGGGACCATTGAAGCTGTGAATGTAGCCCGTGCCATCCGCGATTGTTGTCCACCGGGCGGCTTGGATGGCGCCGGACACCTTCAGGGCAATTTCGCAGGCGGGTAGCAGACCGGCGTGCTTCCTTGCGCGACCCTCCAGAATCAAACGCCGCAGGTTTCCATAGGTCGACACGTTGTTGAAGCCATGGTCGTGCACGCCGATGTGCGAGACGTGGGGTGCCATGTGATCGAGGGTGGCCTGCACCCCGAAATCAAGATGCTCCTCATCGCCGAGCACATCGTAAAGCAGCAGGTGAGTGCCGAACTGGAAGCCCTGAGTCCACTCTGTCCATCCACGGGAGGTGTACGTGCCCCGCACGGTGAAGACCGGCGCGCCCTTGGCGGGATCCCAGTCGGTTGCGAGCTTCTTCGCCTTCACGCTGGCGGCCTGGAAGCAACGCTCCAGCGGCTTCTCCAGATCCTCCAGCTTTAGGTCGTGGTTGATGATCATGATACGGGACTGAATCCTCTGGTGGAGATGATGATCCGGGAGACGCTAGGAGATCCCACTTGCGCGGTCTTGGGCGGTTCGGCACAATTCATTGGCAGATCGGGCAATTTGGGCAATGGAAGGTCAATTGCCATGCCGCCGGCAACCATCCCCCTGCGCGCCCCCGTTCGGTTTCGGCTTCCGGAGCACGGCGTCGTTGCCGTGGAAAGCATCCATGCCCACCAATTCCGGATGGACCGCGAAAGCCACCCATTCAACGAGCTGTTTCTGGTGCTGCGCGGACAATGCCATCTGGAGGTCGACTGCCTGCGCAATCCCGTTTTTCTTCAGGAAGGAAGCTGGTTTCCCGTCCGCACCGGAATGGCTCATCGCCTGGAGGATACGGCCAGCACCACCCTGATCATTGTGGCGTTCACCGATGATTTTGTGAAGCGCGATCCGGGGCGGGCCCGTGCATGGCAATCCATCTCCTCGATTGCGAGTCCGCCGCCGGTGCCCTTCGATCACCAGCGCGAACGCATTCGACGACTGCTTCGAGGCATCATGGCAGAACAGGCGATGGAGCGGCCCGGTGCCTCGGTGATGATAGCCAGCCTTGTGGACCAACTTCTCGTCACGGTCTTGCGGTTGCCCAAGACATCGGCGCATCCCGACTCACTGGAACGCGTCCAATCGGTGATGCAGGAAGTCTGCGAGCGATTTCACGAACCCTGGTCGGTGGAGGACGCCGCCCGTCTGGCGCACTTGTCCCGTCGCCGCTTTACGCAGCTATTTCGGGAGGTTAGCGGTACGAGCTTCAATGACCTGCTGACGCGGTTGCGCGTTGAGTACGCCGCAGGTCTCATCGCGCGGGGCGAGAACTCCATCGCCGGCGCGGCCTTCAGCAGCGGGTTTGGCGACCTGTCGCATTTCTACCGCGCATTCCGCGCGCACTACGGCGCCCCGCCCGGCCGGTGGGCTTCCGGTGGCGGAGATTGATACATGGAGCATCGCGGACTGCCGGCATGACTTTCCGCTCAGTCCTCAAATCGGGATCGAAGTGACCACAGCCCAAGCGCCGGGTTGGAAACGAAGTACACGCTCTCCCCTCCGGGGAGCTGATTCGGGCCATCGACCATTGTGGCAGGATCGTAGCGCGCCATCAGTTCATTGAGATCACCGTAGGAATATCCGACGCCTTCGATCTCCTCGCGGGTCAGGCGACCTGGCGCCCAGGTGATGCGGAAGCGGCCCTCGGAGGAACCGTGAATCAGATGAGCCGCGGCGGAAAGGTTGGAGCCAAGTCCATTCGGATCGGCTGCGACCGCTTTCAATGTCGCTTCGGTGCCGTGATAGCCGTAACGACGGATCAGCGCGTCAATCTGCGGATCCTCGCCGAAACTTTCAACACCCGGCCCAAGGACGTTCAGCTCCCCATCATTCGCCATGGCACATCGCAAGCGGTAGATGGCCTTGTTGCCGAGCCAAGTGGAGGTAAACTCGCTCGGGTCAAGATAGACCACAACCTTCCTCAATGGCTCATCGAGCAAGGTCAGATTGGCTTCCCGCGCGACCGGTGCTCCGAGCAGAAAAGGCGCCTTGCCCCGACCGCAGTACAGGGCGCGCGTCACCATCAGCCTCGCTTGCGCATGACGCGATCGGACCGTTTGCACGTAGGTAATCGGCGGCATCAGCGGGCCAAAACGCCGCGACAGTTCGTCCAGCACCGCGCGCACCGGCGTGTCCGCCCTCCCCATGATCTTCTCCATGTTGCAGACCGCGCCGAGGAAGTGGCTCTTGTTGATGGTGTCGAAGCCGCCCACGCCCACAAAGATGTTCTTGTTGTGATTGGCGATGCCCACCACTTCGTGCGGAACCAACTGGCCGATGCTGAAGACCCAGTCGTACTGACCATCCAAGAGCAGGCGGTTGACTTCTGCGCGGACCGGAAATGAGACGCGACCGCGGCTGACGTGCTCGATAAAGCCGGACTTTAGCTCTCCCAGTGGGGCAACACCATCACGCCAATGGTGCACGCGAAAATCTCTGTCGGGGACGCCCGGGTACATCGTGCTGCGCTGCTGCGGCGTCATTGGATGATGCGTCCCAAGGGCCGGCAGGACATGTATTTGGCTGGCACCGCGTTCAAGAAGGCGTCGGTACAGATGGACCGTAATCTCCCCAGCGCCGCTGTGCAGGCGGGTGTAGTCCGGCGGTACGAGCAATGCCCGCCGGATCGGAGGCAATTGTGCCAGATAGCGGTCCAGAATATCATTAGTCTCGCGGGAGTCGATGACTGCATCGGGCTCACCACGGCCGACGAGAAGCGCATCGCATTCCAACTTGGCCAGCACGGCAGCCAATTGAGCAGGGCGGGACAGCTCTGCCGATATCTGCAGGGCGTCCGCCGGTAGATCGAGATCGCGGAATTGACCGGCGACAATCGCCTCCACATCCTTCGCGATGTACTCGTGATCCTTGCGCCGCCTTGCGCGCTCGACTGCCACTTCCGGCGTGCAATGCAGGTAAACAAAGCGGACATCCTTGGCGCCGCCGCGCAGGATGCTCCTGTAATGCTCCTTCAGCGCCGAGCATGCGAGAACGGCACCATGATGCTTGGCTTCCCAACCGGTCATCTCCGATGCGAGCCGCTGCAACCAAGGTTCACGGTCTGTGTCGCCCAAAGGTTCGCCGCGCGCCATCTTCTCGCGATTGGCTGTGGGGTGAAAGTCGTCGCCATCATGGAATGGCAGCCCGAGCGCCGCGGCCAGATCCTTGCCAAGTGTGGTCTTGCCGCAGGCTGTCACGCCCATCACGACAACAATCATTGCACGTCACCCCTTCAAACGCCGCTGAAGGCTGTGAATCCGCCGTCCACGGCCAGCACGCTTCCCGTCACAAAGGCGCTGGCTTCGGAAGCGAGATAGACGACTGCTCCGCCGAGTTCGGACGGATCACCGAAGCGCCCCATAGGTGTATTGTCGACGATGAGCTTGCCGCGGGCGCTCAGCTCTCCGCTCTCGGTCGTGAGCAGGTACCTGTTTTGTTCCGTCAGGAAAAAGCCCGGCATGATGGCGTTCACCCGGATGCGCGCATGCAGCTCCTTGGCAAAATGAACCGCCAGCCAGCACGTTGCGTTCTCGACGGCGGCCTTTGCCGCGGCGTAGCCAAGCACTCGGGTGAGGGGTTGCATCGCTGCCACGCTGGTGATGTTGATGATCGAGCAAGGCAGTCCGGTATCAGCCATGATCCTTCCGATCGCTTGCGTCGGCATCAGGCATCCCGCCATCAGGTTGCTGTCGAAGACCTCGCGCAATGCCTCGGGATTGAGATCGAAGAATGTCCTCTCGGGAACCATGGCCGTAGCCTCTGGTCGGTTCCCGCCGGCCGCGTTGACCAGGATTGAGACAGGAGCGCCAAACAAACCGGCAGCCCTCTCCGCCGCCGCATGCGCCGCCTCGCGATCGCTTGCATCAAAGCCGAATCCGGTGGCAGCAAAGCCCTCCCGTGCCAGTTCCTGCGCACGCGATTCCGCCTTGCCGGCGTCGCGTCCGCAGATCGCCACGGATGCGCCCGCCTGTGCCAGTGCACGGGCCATGGCAAGGCCCAACACCCCCGAACCGCCTGTCACGAAAGCGGTCTTTCCAGTTAGGCTGAAGGGGTCGTGATGGCGGCTAATGGCGTTGACTCCGCAGGCTCAGCAACACCTGATAATATGCCTATCATCGTGACCAAATGCATGGCGTGTCAAGCGCCCACTTCCTGCACGGGAACAGTTGAGAAGCCCTTGAATCCAGCGTCATCTCCCGACTTCATGCTGTCCTGCAACCGTGCCCGCGAGCTCTATCATGGGGTCGCCAGCAATTGCCCGATCATCGATTACCATAGCCATCTTTCGCCGGATCACATCGAGCGCGATCATCAGTTCGAGGATCTGGCGGAGCTGTGGCTAAAGGGCGATCACTACAAGTGGCGCCTGATGCGTGCCGCGGGCGTGCCGGAGGAACTCACCACTGGCAACGCGCCCAACAAGGAAAAGTTTCTGCGTTTCGTCTCCGTTCTCCCGCTCGCGCTTCGGAACCCAGTGTACACATGGTGCTGCATGGAGTTGGCAAGGCCCATTGGAATTGGCGGGAAGTTGCCAAGCGCGCAAACGGCAGAGGAGATCTGGGAGGAGACCAAGGCTCTTCTCGCGACACCACAGTTTTCTACGCGCGGACTATTGCGCCAGTTCGGTGTGCGTGTGGTTTGCACGACGGATGATCCAACCGATAGCCTCGATGCCCATCGGGCAGTTGCTTCGGAGGACTGTGGAATTGCCGTCCTGCCGACCTATCGCCCCGATCCGGTGCTGAATGTCGGGGATGTGGAAGTCTGGAATGCCTACATTGACCTGCTAAGCGAGCGGACCGGAAGTGGGATCGACAGCTTCGATGCGCTCATGGGGGCACTGGAATCGCGACTGGACCACTTTGTGGCTCACGGATGCAGGCTCAGTGATCACGGCCTCTCGCAGTTGCCGGGCATCCGGCCGCAGCGCGCCCTTGCCATCCAGGCCTTTGCCGCCGCGCGGTCTGGCCGCGTACTCGGCCAGGAGCAGTGCAGGGTCCTGCAGGCGTCGATTCTCCACGAACTCGCCGTCCTCTACCATGCCCGCGACATCGCCATGCAATTGCACATAGGGCCACTGCGCAACAACAACACCCGGTTGCTGAAGACCATCGGACGCGACGCAGGCGGAGATTCCATCGGTGATTTCTCCCATGCCGTGGCACTCAACATTTTCCTCGATGCATTGGATGCAGAGGGAAAACTTGGAAGAACCATCCTCTATAACAGTAACCCGTGCGACAACGACACCTTCGCCACTGCGGCGGGGAACTTTCAGGGCGGCACGTCTGGCAGGATTCAATACGGGCCCGCCTGGTGGTTCATGGACCAGCGCGACGGCATCCTGCGCCATCTTGAGTCGCTCTCCAATCATGGACTGCTCGGGCTCTTCATCGGCATGCTCACGGATTCGCGCTCCTTCCTGTCATTCTCGCGACACGATTACTTTCGGCGTATCCTGTGCGATCTGCTTGGTCGTGAGATGGAGGCCGGCATCCTGCCCGATGACATACAGTTGATCGGGGATCTGGTGGAGAACATCTGCTGGAGAAACGCGGCCGAATACCTCGGACTTCGCCTATCAGAGACTCCATGAAAACAGCCACCCTCACAGGCATCGCCATCCTGCTTTTCTCGAGTGCTGCTCCCGCCAGCCCCGACGCCGGACTGAATCTTCCGTTTCAGATGCCACCCGCTGTCACGGGCGCCACACTGGATGTCACGGACTTTGGGGCCACACCGGACGACGATTCCGACGATGATGCCATCGCCATCAACGTGGCCATCGAGGCGGCATCCAGTGGCGACGAGGTTTACCTGCCCCTTGGGGTCTACAACACCAAGTCGCTGATCACCGCGAGATCAGGCATCACGATACGGGGGGAATCCGGGAAAGGAACCGTCATTCGTGCACGCTTCAATACCACCGGCCAGGAGACCCTGACCGTGCCGAGCGGGCGCAGCAACATCACCATACGCGACTTGACGCTGGATAGCGACGGTCCGGAGGCCCCCCGCTTCACCATGCAGGTCGGGCGCAACAGTGGGTCGCTGACGCAACGGGTTCACCTGCTCAACCTGACCATAAACACGTTCCGCGAACGCGCGATCATCCTGCGGACGACACGGCATGTGAAGATCGAAAACTGCACCATCAGCGGCGCCACGGCATTTGACGGCGGCGAGAGATACGGCATCACGATCCAACAGCCCGGCGGCGACAACAATTGGGTGACAGGATGCACCCTCGGGCCCGCGGTGAGACATGGCATCCTGCTCCAGTACTCCACATCGCACAACCTGATCGAGAAGAATCTGCTCAGGGGCAACACCGAGGACGCGATTGATCTGCACGGCGAGGACGAGTTCTCCAACGAGGTTCGCCTGAACACGATCATCGATTGCGACCGGTCCGCCATTGGCATCGGCAATACAGGATCAACCCACGATGCGGCGGGCCCGAACAATTGGATTCACAGCAACACGATCCGACACTGCAAGGACGGCATCGAGCTGATTGAGGGGTCGGATGACCAGTTCATCATGAACAACGACATCCGCTTCTGCGCCGACTATGGGATCCGGCTCACCAACTTTGCCTTCATGGACCCAATTGAGAATGCCACCATCACCGGCAATATGATCCTGGATTGCAAGCGCGGCATCTCCGTGGAGGTGTCCGCGCCCAATCTGTTCGTGGATGGAAACATCGTGACGGACAACAGCGTCGTCGGCATCGTGACCAGTGCCGCGGTCACGGGGTACACCATCACGAACAACGATTTCAGCTGCAACGGAAGACCGGCACAACTGGGCAGTGCCGCGGGAATGTACCATGCCAACACGGAAACCGGCGCCTGCAACCTGCCGGTTGGGATGGATTCATTCACGGTGCATTGAGTGGTGCGAACGCAGGTAGCGATTCGTGCTTCACCACCCAAGTCCCCAGCGCCGGATGATCCAGTTGCCATTCGCCGCGCCCCGCAGCGATCAGCTCCCAAGGCTGTTCCTCATCGCTTGATTCCCCGCCCCAGAGCAATCCGGCTATCGTGTGAGTGCCCGGAGTCAGGTGAGTGCGTAGAATCGGACAGGCATGGTACTCTGCCAAAAGGTGACGACGAGGCTCCGATGCGTCGAGCCGCGCATCGATGGTGGTCTTGTGAAAGCCGAACAATCCCTGCACGGCCGATGCGAGCCCGCCCGCCCGCACGGTCGCGTGCGGCGGGAAGACCTCGGCTTGCAGATCATCTGGGTCAGTCATGGGGATCGCAAAGGAACCAAGATCGATGATCGCCGGGGCATTCACCCGAAGGTGATGCACGGTCAGCAGCCATCCCGCGTTCCAAAAGACGAGCGTCCTTGCCTTCACATGGAAGCGAACCTTCTTCTCTCCGATCCCGTAAGCGTAGGAGACGCATTGATCATTGGCCTCCGTCACAATACCCGCATGCCGTCCGTAGCGGCGCGATGGATCCGCGGGATCGGTTGCAGTCAAGGCGGCATCGCGCGGATAGAGGGTCTTGGATTCCTGGACGAGGTACCCGAACCCACTGCGGTAAGCGATTCGGCCCCACTTCTCCGCCCCGAAGCGGTCGGCAGCGCTTGGCGAACAGCGGCCGCCTCCGTTCAGGTACTCCACGCGTCCGCCGATGTGGCGAATAACAGACGCGGTGGCTGGGATAACGGTGACGCTGTCGCCCTGCTCGGACGGAATGGGTTGCTCGGGCGCACTCCAGAACCGGTGTGTGGGCGGCAGCAAGAGCATGAGGAGTCCCTTCGCCGCCCAGTAGGGAGACCCTGCGCAACTGTACGGCTCCGCGATGGGGGGGAACTCGCTTGTGAATCCAACCGATAGGCAGCCCTGCTCCTGCGTGATGGACCGCGAGAGGAAGTATCCCAAATTCATGCGGCACAGCCGACGCGCCATTCCAGGTGAAATGGCATCCAGGCCGCAGAGTTCCGCCATGCCAAACGCGCCGAGTGCATTGAAGCGATAGATGATCGAGCGGCCAAACGGCACATAGCCGCCATCAGCCGCAAAGAGTTTCGGGAAGCTCCGCAGGAACAAGGCGGCGCGTTCCTTCCACCACGCCGCCCGCACGGGGTTGACGTTGCCATGACGCCACGCCCACCACAAACCATACGTGTGAAAGGCAAATGCATTGTAGTAATCAAACGTCTCGTTCGTTCCGTCGATGAACCATCCGTCCCCTTGGTACATGCTCTCAAGTTGATGCAGCAGGAAATCCGCGGCGTAGCGGTCGCCGGGTTCACCAAACCCATCGGCCATCAGGAACTCGAGCACCAACACGTCGAAGAACAAATGATTGTTCCATGGGCTGGCGTTGCCGCGGATGTAGGCCAGCCAGTCTGCCACCTGCGCCTTCTCCCCGCGACTTAGTGGCGTCCACAAAGACTCACGCGCGAT
>CAZVAQ010000013.1:20294-39971 GCA_964625145.1 uncultured Candidatus Sumerlaeota bacterium | reverse complement strand
CGGGAAGGGAAGGATCATGTCTTGCCAGACTGGCCAGCGATTGGCACATCTCCTCCCAATACATCGCCCCCTGCGCGATGTAAACCACTCCCGCCGCAAGATTGTCATCCTTCATAGCAGCCATGTTAACCGGCCTCCATCTTACGGGTGCGTGAACTGCTCAGCATAGCAAGCCTATCGGGACCAAAACCCCCACGACGATTCAGACTCCAATAGCTGCCGAGCTCAAAGTCGAACTCCCTAGGATCTATCGGCGAAGTCCCTGATGCTGGGAAGGCGGTCAACTCGCCAAAATAGACTCGCTCTCCAGTCCAGTAGAAATCTACCCGGATGAAATCAAAGGGCTTTGAAAGTCTCTCACCTATCTCAATCATCTTAGAAACACCATCAAGTGAGATGGGCTCACAAGAAGGGCGGATTTTCCAGCGCACATCCAATCGTCTCAAAACCTGATCGAATAGAGTCATGGTATAGTCGCCAAAGCGACCTTGATGAATCTGAAGAAGGCGAAAAGTTCCGTCAAAGAAAAGCAGCTTGTAGTCCGCAGGAATCTCTCCCACGGTGCTCGGCACAAGGGGCTCGATCAGTATCCGTCTGGGAATCCTCTGATAATGCCATTCATGCTTCCGAAGACCGTAAGGCTGGCGAAGCCAGCCCTGGCAGGTACGGATGATCTCCTCACGATCAATCGGAGAGTCCTTCCTGATTATCAGATTCGTACCCGAACCATGATTGGACTTGATGATGTACTCCTCCGGCAGGTCTCCGAAGGGGATCGACTCGGGGCGATTCGTTGAATAAAGAATCGGCACAAGTAGCCGGTCGGCCTCGGCGTCCCCCAACACCGCACGGACGTAGTCCCGGACTCTGATCTTGTCCCCAATGATCGGCAGCAGCGGATCCCGCACATGGCACTTCTTCCACAACAGCTTCTCATTGAAGCTCTGTGGGTTCTTCAGGTCAGGGACATACCCGAGAAGCTTGGAAGCCCGCTCGATCTCATGCGGGAATCCCTGCAGCCGCTCCTGCAGCAGAAAAAGGCGGTCATCCAAAGCCTGAAGACCAAACAAGCGGACAAGGTGACACCAAGCCTGATGCAGCTTGTGCCGCAACGCCGTGCCAATGCCAACGCGGCGAATAGTTGCCAGCTTCCGCGAGGCGTAGTCAAAAAGACCCACTACTGTCGTGCCTCCCGAACTTGACGATTGAGTGGGAATAGGACATGGATTGGCACTGGATCCATCATTGAGTCTCTGCCGGGGTCACCACCGAAAGTCTTTCACAGGATTCCACGCTGAACTCCGGAAACGCCCTCCTAATTTCCTCATGCACCTTGCTGTTGTCCTCGATGAAGCAAACGAAACGATCAGCGAGCACAGGCGTGGCGCTACGAAGGGTCGTCATGATGCTCTCGATCGAGTGAAACCCGTCGTCGATGTAAACGTCGATGCGGTCATCGCCCAGGATCGATGCCAACAGCTCGCGATTGTCGAGGAATTGATCGAACTCGTGCAGCTCAGGGTCGCCATCCCGAAAGGCTCCCCTGATCTTCAGGTTCTCCAAATTCGACCGGATGTGGCCAAGATCGATATCGAAGCCAATGATCCGCGCCCCGGGAAGAGCTCGGACCAGATCGCGAGACCGGTCCCCTTCATCCGCCGCTTCAGCGCCTCGTAATTGTGCACAATCTCCGCCGGCCGCTTCGTCGTCATCTTCTGCGTCGCCGGCGCCGGCGCCTCGCCCGGCAACTCCAAAAAACCCTGCACCCGCGCCATCGTCTCCGCAAACTGCTCGGACAAATCCTCGTACGCGATCTCCAGGAACGGGTGCGTCGCCTGCAGCCGCCGCGCCTCTTCCTGCCGCCGCTCCACATGCCGGAAAAACAACCGCGTCTCCAGTGCCCCCAACCTCAACTCCGGAATCGGCTTGCGCAGCGACTCGTTCGGCCGGTCCTCGCGGGGCTGCGAGGCAATCACCCACTGCCGGTTCTGGCAACAGATCCGCCAGGAGACGAGCTGCTCCAGCACATTGCCCGCACCAGATGCACCACCCGGATCGAGCGGTGCCGCGCCAGCCACCGCCTCACCCGCGCCACCGCCCCCCAGCGCGCCTCCTCGTACATCAACTTGAACCCCAGCGCCCGCATTTCCGGCCGCGCGTGCGCCAACACCCGACGCTCCAAGAACCCCAACGGGTCCCGGTTCCGCTCCCGCCTCAACGCCGGATCCTTGTTCCATTCCGTCAACACCGGTGGTCCGAACAACGGACCATTCGGATTGAACAACTCCGAAAAAACCGTGCAGCCTTCCAGATCATTCATGGAGCGAATGAGCAGATTGGTCCCGGAGCGATAGGGGGCCAAAACGATGAAGAACGGGCACGGCAACGTCCCCGGGTCCGGCCGGGCCACATCACGCCTGGTGTTACCCGTGAAACGAAACGCCCATTCATCGACCGAATCCCCCACCGCCCGCGCCGCCCCATCCAACTTCACAATCTCCAATGGCCGGCGGATGATCTTCCACATGGAGGTGGGTCAGGGAGTGCGGGCAGCGAGCGCAGCCTCCGCAACCCTCCCATCCTCCAGCTTTACAATCTCGTCGCAGCCTTCCAGCGTGCTCAACCGGTGCGCGACCATGATGATTGTGAGCTGGTGCGACAGCGCGTGCACCGACTGCATCAGCGCCGCCTCGGTTTCATTGTCCAGCGCGCTGGTGGCCTCATCGAACACCAATACGTCGGGGTTGTAATACAGCGCGCGCGCAATGCCGATACGCTGGCGCTGCCCGCCGGACAAACGCACGCCCCGTTCGCCGACGGTGGTGTCATAGCCATTGGGAAGCTGCGACTCCACAAAATCGGCGATCTGGGCCATGCGCGCCGCACGCTTCACCGCGTCCATATCAATGGTGTCGGCTTCCAACCCGAACGCGATGTTTTCCGCGACCGTCCCATCGGTCAGGTAGATGTCCTGGGGCACATAACCCACGCGGCGTTGCCAGGCTCGGACAGACTGTTCGGTGCACATGGGCCGGCCATCGATCAGGATCGTCCCATCGGTCGGCACCAACAACCCCATGATCAGGTCGAGCATTGTTGTCTTTCCCGATCCAGTCACACCGCGAATGCCCACGGTGGTGTTGCGCGCGATGGCCATGTTGATGCCCACCAGCGTTGGCCGCTCGGCCGATTCATAGCGGAACACCACATCGCGAAACTCGATGATGGGCCGCTCGCCGGCGTCGACGGCTTCGGTGGATTCGTCCGTTGCCAGGATCGTTTCCGGAGCGGGTTGAGCCGGTCCGCGCAGCTGCATATGCTCATAGACGGCTTCGACGCGAGGCAGGCCCACCTGGATGCTGGCAAAAGAGGCATAGATGGACTGGAATCCGGGCTTCACGCGATACGCCCCAAAGGCGTACAGACCCAAGACGGGTACCGCTTCCGCGAAGTTCTCAAACGTGGAGACGACATATAGCGTGCCCGCGACAACCAGGACAAACACGAAAATCTCCATGATGTGCACCGGGATCGTTTGATAAAGGCTTTGGGAGACCTTCTCGCGGGCCACAATGGCGGAGTAGTGCTCGAACCGCCGGAGCAGGTGCTCCTCCAGCCCCATGACCTTGGCGACCTTGATGCCGGAAAAACACTCGTGCATGCGCTTGGTCTTCAAGCGATTGCTCTCGCGCATCTGGGCTCCCAGCCGTGTGAGCCGGCTCTTGATCACATGGTAGATGACCACATAGCCACCCATGAGCAGCGCGACGACAACCAGCGCCGCAATCGGGTTGACCAGAAACAGCGTCAGGCAGATCAGCCCCGCCGAGATTGATTTCGCGCATACTTCGAAAGCCGGCCGAAAGACGTTCTGCCCGACCGCCTGCACGTCGCCGGCCAGCCGCGCATAGATCGTGGAAGTATGCATGCCCAAAAAGAATGGGTAGGGCTGGCGCAGGTAGTTGCGGGCCAGGGCCGCGCTCAGCTCATGGGTCAGGTTTTCGATGAAGCGCGTGTTGATCGTCCGCACCAGGATCGTTGCGGCATTCGTGGCGATCATCATCCCCAGCAGCACGAACCCCAGGAACAGCAGGAATCGCCGCTCACCGGTGAAGCCCATCGTCTTGTAGGCCGTATTGAGGTACTCATTGGACCAGATGAACTCCGGGTGGGCGGCCACGGCCAGAAACGGAAAGACCGAGACGATGGAGAGGACCTCCATGACTCCCAGACCCGCGTTGATCCCGAGCTGGAAGACCAACCGCCGGCGATTATTCAAGCCAACAAGATCGAGCATCATCCGCAGCCGCCGGCGGGTGGCTTGTGGCACGATTGGCCGGGAGGCTGACTTGATCAGCGAATTGATGGACAAGGGTGGATCCGGAAAGGGAATCGGCAGGATGATGGCATTGGACAAACAAAACCATTCCGTCTTTGGGATGCAAAGACGAAATCGTATCTTGCAGGATCGGCGGACGGTATCGGCCCGGCTGCAACGCGCTCTCAATCGTGACCGAGAGGGGAGCCATGGCGATCCAACCAACCGGTGAAGGGCGCGACCTGCGCCCTGCACGACAAATTAGTCCCGCCGGTCACAAGGCTGTCAATGCCAACACCGAACCTGCGAAAGGAATTGAAGGAACAAAAGGTAAAGGGTATACTTTCAAGCTACGACGCTGCCGCTTCTGCGGCCTCGCCGGCCACCGCGGTGCCTGGTCATGACGGGTTCGCCGGTAGACCACTGACAATCGCGTGACAACGCCAGCACATCCAGCGGCAGTCGAATCTCAAAGCTGCCCGCAGCGAGCTTTACGCGGGTCGCCAATCGCGCTTCGCGCTGATTTCGCCACAGGACCAATCCTTCAACGCCTCTAAGTGGCCCCGCAACCACGCGGGCAACGCGGCCCTTCAGCGGCTCCTCACCCAATCGGGGATCCCGGTCGCAATCGGCAAGGTGCCGCACGAGTTGAATCTCCGCATCTGGTATCGGCGATGGACGGTCGGGTTGTGTGCCGAGCACATATTGGACGGCCTCGACGCGCATGATCTCGCGAAGGGTGTCGCGGTCCAGGCTCGCACGGAACAGGACATAGTTGGGAAACATGGCCTCGTGGAGGTCGATGACTCGAACACCCTGCTCCCGGCGCGGCTTCAGCCGGTTGAAGACCGGCAGGAGTACTTCCGACACCGAATCCATCCCGCCGAGAGCGCGGGCGACTTCGGCTTCGCGAAGCGCCCGCGTGTAAACGGCGTGCCAATGAAGACTAGGGGTGTCTGTGGTGGTGCTCATGTCTGGAGGGCCTTGGGCCCGACTGCCGCCTTAATTGTTCGAGTTATTGTTGTTGGTGTCAAAGGCCGGTCCATAGGTGGCGCTGCCTGCAGCGCTGAGTCCGGACTTGAAGATGCTCTCGACGTAGGCCACCACCGAGCGCCACGGGTTGCGGTAAACGAACACCTGGTCGTTTTCCCGGAGGACGAAATCCGCGTCACGGCGCTTCACCATGCGCCGCGCGTTCATGTAAAAGCTCGTTTCCGACCCGTCGGGATTTGTCCGCACGACTTCGATGGTCGACTGCGCGGCGAACTTCAGTCCTCCCGTTTCTGTCAGGACCTGCACAACGGTTCGCAGGCTGGGGCCGAGGAAGACCACGCGCGGGCGGTTGACAAGCCCATGCACGTTGATGGTGCCTGCTGGTTGGAGATAGACGATGTCATTGGCTTGAAGGGGGATGTTGTATGAGAGATCCCCGCCGATGAGGAACTCATCGAGAGGAACCAGGATCTCCTCGCGAGGCTTGAGGATGTCGCCTTCGCGCAGTCTGTCCAGCAACTCCTCCGGGGGGAGCTGGCTGCGCTCCACCATACTGACCTTCTCGCGAAAAATCTTCAAGATGCGGGCGGGCGGATTCCCCCGGCCCACGTTGGCGCCGTTGGCCTTGAAGATCAGGTCGAGTAGAGTGTCACCGACATCCAAGGGATATCGCCCCGGTGAGACCACTGCGCCCAGCACGGCAACCTGATTCTGGTAGAACTCCTCAATCAGCACGATTGGCTGGGGATCGCGGATGACCTTGGCGTATATTTCCCGCAGATCCTCCTGAAGTTGCGATGCAGTCCGGCCGTGGACCTGGACTTCTCCCACATAGGGGAGGATGATGCTCGGATTTTCCGTGATCTGGACCGTCAGGGTTCCGAGGATGTTCTGCGGCCCTCTTTGACTTCCTTCGCCCGTACCTGAATCCAGATTGCCCGACTGGGCGAAGCCGAAGATGTCCGGTCTTCCGACCATCGTGATCGAGATCGTATCCCCCGGGCCGATGACATACTCGCGCCATGTGGGAAGCTGCATTTCCGCTGTCAGCAAATGTGCGAATTCTCGCTCCCACTGTGCGCGTTGGGGATCGATCGGTGGGGGAGGGTTGGGGCTCTTCGGCCCCCTGCCACCACAACCTGCCATTGTGCCGGCACAGATCCCGGCGGCAACAAGCAGTACCATCAGCCTCAAGAGCCAAATCGCCGACCAACTCTTCTCTTGCTGCAATGGAGCGTCTCCCTCGGTGCGCTCGATGCCCAATGCCTGGGTTCAAGCGGCTTCATTGATTCCGTACATTTTGACCTCAGCGGGGGTCAGTAGTTCCCGCGGTTTCCTTCTCTGCCTTGCCGTCTGCCGTTTCCGGAGGGCTCAAGAGCTCATCAGGTTCTTCGGGGGTCATTGGTTCGTAGGTATAGGCGCGGCCGTAGCCGTAACCGTAACCGTAGCCATAGCCATAAGCGCCGTAGCCCTTCTTGCCACCGGACCTGACGGTGTTGTTGTAGACCACGCCAAGCACCGTGGCGCCGACGGAGCGGAGCTTGCTGGTTGTCCGGTCCAGCACGTCCAGCAGCGTCTTGCCGTGCTTCACCACCATGACGACGCCGTCCACGCGTGTTGAGAGGATGATCGTGTCGGCCATGCCATAGACGGGCGCGGAATCCATGATGATGGTGCTGTATCGTCTGCGCAGCTTCCCAATGAGGTCCACCATCGCCTGACTCTCCAGCAGGGCAATGGGGGAGGGCGAGATGCGACCAGCGGGAAGGAGTTCGAGACCGGCCGCCGGAGTTTGGACGATCGCCTCCTCGGGGGTGGCGACACCAGCCAGGACATCCGACAATCCCGGACGCTTGCTGCAATGGAAGATCCGATGCTGGCTCGGGCGCTTGAGATCCGCGTCAATCAACAGCGTACGGTCTCCGCGCTCGGCAAAGAAGACGGCCAGATTGGAGGCGACCGTTGATTTGCCTTCTTGTGGGTAACAACTGGTGACAAGGATGACTTGGGGAGGATGCTCGGGGCTGGAATACTGGATCGATGTGCGCAGGTAGCGGAATGCTTCCCCCTCGGCCATCTGGGTATTCAGCTCCAGCACCTCGGTGACACGACGGGTCTTCTTTCCGGCCATTCGATAGCGCAACTTGGACACGGGAAGGAAGGGGACGAAGCCCAGACTGGGCAGTCGCAGCGTCTGTTCGACAACCATGGGGTTGCGCACAGTGCGGTCCAGATAGTTCAACCCGAAGACAAGGGCGACGCCGAGCAGCACCCCGAAGAGCCCGAATCGCGACAATGTCGAGCTCAGGCGCGGCTCCGACGGCACAGAAGCGACAGTGCCCCAATCCTCGACCGTGACGAATGTCGGGTCGATGTCATTGTTGATGTCCATTCGCTTGGTTTGGTCGATCAACGTGTTGAAAATCTGACGGGTGGATTCGACATCGCGCTCCATCACGCGGTATTCGATCATCTGGGTCTCAATGTTGGAGACCGTCAGCTCGTGTTCGCGAAGCCGTTCTTCCAGGGAGGCAAGGCGGAGTTGGGAGATACGAACCTCATCCTGCTTCCGCCGTTGGAAGGTCTCGGCAGTCTCCTTCAGTTGATCTTCAAGAATCCTGATTTCCTGATCGATCAATTCCAGCGGCCGATATGCTTCCAGACTTTCGGTGCTTAGCCGGGCACGGGAGATGCGCAGCTCGGAGAGCCGTTTCGTGAAGTTCTCATAGTATGGATCGCGGAGAATCAGCAGCTCCCGCAGGCGCTCGTCGTCTGCGGCGACGGAATCAGCCTGCAACACGGCCAGGTCATTGCGCAAATTCTCGATCTCGGCATTCAGCGAATTCATGGTCGTGATGGCGGTCTCACGGGCTTCCTGGAGCAGGCGGAGGTCGGATTGCCCGCTGAACTCCTGCAGGCGCCGTTCCGCAGCGGCCAGTTGCTCCTTCACATCGTTGACCTGCTGCGTCAGGTAATCCTGGCGGTAAGCGAAGGTCTGCCGGCGCTCCTGGTTCACGCGGCGCATGAACTGAGTGGCGAACTCGTCGGCGATGCGCTTGGCCCGGTCCGGGTTGTTGCTTCGGACACGGATATCAATCAACTTGGTTTCCGCCCGCTGCCGAACCGTCGTATTGGCCAGCAGGCCCAGGGCCGCGTTCTGCAGCCTCAGCTCCGTGGGATCCATGCTTGGCTCGTTGAATGTCACAATTCGCGACAGGACCCATCGGTAGGTATTGCCCAATCCCTTGCGCAGCTTGGCCAGCGGCGAATCGTCCACCACCAACGGAGCCGTCGCGGACTCTGCCTGGTCGTTCCCCGGCGGCATCAGTGCTTCCAGAACGGCCGATGCCGTGCGGCGGCTGCGAATCATCTCGACGGCGGTCTTCAACTCGTCGCGCTGGTAGAGCACTGACGAGCGCTCGCCGAAGTCGATCATCTGTCCGCGGCCGGGCTCATACCGGATCACGGCGTTGGAATAGTAAACGGGCGGGGTCTGCCGATACTGATACAATCCCAGCCCGAGGAACAAGACCGTGACGAAGGCGATCAGCCAGGCACCCTTGATGAGTGGCTTTACATACTGCTCGAAGGGGTTTTGTTGAGGGGTGGACGTCTGTCCTGCTGGAGCACCGATGCCTGCTTGTGCGGGAAGGCTGGGAGCAGGGGAACCCGGCGGACGCCCCGAGCCGAATGGCGAGTTCTGGCGCATGAGGAACATCTGTCCGGGTTCGCCGGATCCCGCTCCTCCTGTTTGGCCGTGGTTCTCTGTCGACATGCGCCCTCACCTCTTCGGACCTGACAATACACTCCCATCAAACCAACCGACCCAGCGGCTTTGCTGCATCCCGGTAAGTCTCACACGCACAAGCCTTTCGCCGTCAAGAGCCCATTGCTGCCTTTTCAGCCCACCCCCAAAGGACGCCCCCGGGGCACCCTACGGAATGGATGCGTTGGCGACTGCCCCGCCTTGGTCGAATCTGAAAGACCGTTGGCGGAGGGGATAACGTCCCCCCGCCGCTCTTCCCGTCAAGGTCTTTGCCCATCTGCAAGGCTCGATTCCTGCCCCGACAGGATCAAATTGCGCAGTGCCTGCACCTCGCAGGGAGGTATTCTCCCGCTGATTCCATCCACTGCCGACTGCAGTTGCTCCCTCTCGGCACGGGCTTCTGTGACCGATTCGATGCGGCTCCTCAATTCCTCGAAGGAGCGCGAATGGCGAAGCCGCTCGCAGAAGAAACCCACCCCCCGAAATGTCATCCGGTGATTGGTGGTCGGCCCATGCAGCATGAGGGCCTCATAGTGCTCCTCAGTTGGGTACCCTCGATTGGATTCCCACCCGTACCCCGGATACTCCCGGGCAGATTCGTCCATATAAGCGTCCCGTGCCGTCTTGGCCAGGATGGAGGCCGATGCGACGCTTGCCGATATCTGGTCCCCCTTGATGATGGACAAGGTGGGCAGATTCAGCGCAGGGATCTCCAGTGCGTCGGTGACAAGGCCCGCGAGGCGCTGAGGCTCTCCAAAGCGGGTGGACAGCCGGGCTTCCAGGTCCTCGACAGCTCGGACGGCCGCAAGTCGGGTAGCTTCAAGGATGTTTACCAGATCGATCTCGTTCGCGTGAGAGAAACCGATGCCCCATGCCAAGCACCGGGCCTTTATGCGGTGGGCCAGCTTCTCGCGCTGATTGGCTGTGAGTAACTTGGAGTCCGTGATCCCGGCTGGCCGGCGGGCGCCGGGTGCCCACAGGACGGCGGCCGCCACCACCGGCCCGGCTATGGGCCCGCGGCCGACCTCGTCCACCCCGGCAATCAGTGGGCTGCCGAGCAAGGCAGAGAAATCCTTCTCCGGGCCGATGGTGGGACGGGGGCGCTTCGCTCGTCGCTGGGTAGTCAATTGAAACCTTGGGAAAGTGGGTGGCAGCCGGCGTCAGCCGGTCACTGCCCGACCTCCGGGGGAGTTCACCATGTCGCGGAATGACTTCCCGGGCTTGAACACCACGACCTTTTTCTCGGGGATCGAGATCTGCTCGCCCGTGCGCGGATTGCGCCCGTTTCGCGGGTTCTTGCTCTTGACCAGGAAAGTTCCAAAACCAACGAGGGATACCTTTTCCCCCCGGGTGAGGGCTTCTTTGACGCAGTTGAGGAAAATCTCGACTGCCTGATAGGCTTCCGCCCGGGGAAGCCCCGTTCTTTCGATCAGCAGGTTCGCAACTTCGGCCTTGGTCATACCAACACCTCGCGTGGCAGTCAGCTCACCCTGACATCGTAGATGCTTGATCCTTCTCGATCTCCGTAGGGGTCAACCAGAGATTGCCGATGGCGATGGGGCCACTTGCCGCGGCGGCATCTGGATGAAATCGATACACGGCTTGACTCGCTACCTCCTCCTCGACGAAATCCTTGTCCCCCTGCGACGCTACCATGCCGCAGAACCTCCGTTCGGGCGTCTCACGCCCCCCGGAACTTCACACTCCCGGAACTCGCAAAAGAGATCATGTTCCCTATCCTTCTATTCCTGATGACTGCTGCCTACATCCTTCTGGCGGCGTTTATTGTGCTCATCGTCCTGATCCAGCCCGGTAAGTCTGGCGGTGGTCTGGGTGGACTCGGAGGCGGCAGCACGGCTGGTTCTGCGATCACCGAGACTCTCGGTGCCACGCAGGCGGAGAAGTCACTGGCCCGCTGGACCATGTACGCCGGGGTTATCTTTGGTGGATTGGCGCTGGCCCTGACGCTTCTGGGCAGCCTCGAACAACGATCACTGTTGGCCCTTTCCGATGAACCTTCCTCGCCGGCGGTGATCACCATCAATCCGCAGGGAGCCAGCGCTCCGGCGACTTCGGGAGAGGCTCTTGCGATTGAGGTGCCGTCTGCACCTGCATCGGAAGCTGCTCCGGCAACTGACGCCCCAGCCACCGAATAAGTCCATAGTCCACCGGATGACAGCCACTGTTCACGTCCCGCTCGGTGATCGCGCCTACGATGTGATCGTTGGATGCGGTCTGCTGGGTGATGCCGCCGGCTTCATTCGCGAGCGGATGACTGCGTCGCGCTATCTGGTCGTCTATGACGAGGCCGTCGCGGATACGTGGACGAAGCGAGTCGAGCAATCGCTGGCGACCGCAAGTTTGCATTTCGATTCCGTGTCGGTGCCGTCGGGCGAGAAGTCCAAGTGCGCCTCGCAGCTTGACAGGTTGTGGGAGTTCATGGCCGGGCGCGCGTACACGCGCGACACGGCTCTGATCGTTGTTGGCGGGGGAGTGCTGGGCGATCTTGGCGGGTATCTGGCAGCATCGTTTCTGCGCGGAATTCCGTTTGTGCAGGTCCCGACCACGCTGTTGGCCATGGTGGATTCCAGTGTGGGCGGAAAGACCGGGATCAACCTGGCCGCTGGAAAGAATCTTGTCGGTGCATTCTGGCAGCCATCGCTTGTCGTCGCGGACATTGAGTCGCTCTCCACGCTGCCAATCGAGGAACTGCGGTCGGGGATGGCGGAAGTCATCAAGTACGGGGTGATTCGCGATGCGGAGCTGTTCGGCTGGCTGGAGCAACGGCCGTCGGAGCTTTCGCGGGAGGATCTAGCCCACATTGTGAAGCGCTCTGTCGAGATCAAGGCGGAGGTCGTCGCCAATGACGAGCGCGAGACCACGGGACTTCGCGCCATCCTGAACTTTGGGCATACTCTCGGTCATGCCATCGAGGCGGAAGGAGATTACTCGGCCTATCGGCATGGAGAGGCCATCGCCATCGGGATGGTCGCGGCCTCGCTGATAGCAGTGGGGATGAAGTTTGAGGATTGGACAGATGTGGAGCATGAGCGGCTTGTGGCACTGTTGCGCAAGAACGGCCTTCCGACCAGATTGACGGCCACTGCTTCCATTCAGAAGTTGGTCGATCGCACGCGTGTTGACAAGAAGGCCGTCTCGGGGAGCGTGCGCTATGTCCTGCCAACCCGCATGGGGCATGTGAAACTCGTGAAGGGTGTGGATGACCGTTTGGTCGTGTCCGCACTTGAGCAGATAGGCGCGCGCTGACGTGATCGAGATGGCCGATTGGGCCCCCACATTCTTTACGCACCTTTACTCGGAGGTTTATCGCGGACCGCTGTTCGACAAGGCGGCCACCGAGAGTGAGGTCGGCTTGCTGTCGGAAGTCTTCGCCGACTGCAAGGGGATGGTGTTGGACGTTGGCGCTGGTTTTGGCCGTCATGCTGGGCCTCTGGCAAGGAAGGGCATCAAGGTTGTCGCGCTGGATCGATTCCGGCACTTGTTGGCAAAGCTTCCGCGACGGGGCCGCACGGCGGTGCAGGCGGACATGCGCAATCTGCCCGTTGCGAATGCTTCGCTGGGCGGCGCCTATTGCATCTTCAACACGTTTGGGTATTTCGACAAACAAGACAACGCTCGTGTCATCGCGGGGATTGGCCGCGCACTGGCACCGGGCGGAAAGTTTGTGCTTCAATGCCCGAACCGTCCGGTGATGGCGCGCATCACGCGCGAGTTCCCGCCCATGCGCATGCTGAGCAACAAGGCATCGTTGACGGAATCGTATCACTACGATGAGGACGCTAAAGCCCTTGTGGGGCGCGGGCATTGGCAGGTGGGCGATGCGGCGCAGAGTTGGGAGTTTTCATTGCGATTGTACACGCGTGGGGAGATTGGGCGATTGTTGAACGCTGCAGGGTTGCAGGTGATCGAGGAGTTCGGATCGCTGCGCCCACGGGAGCTATTTGCACCGCGTACATCGACGGAGATGATCTTGGTTTGCCAGAAGGGTTGATTTGAACGGACCCGGCATGGGCCCTGTATGCGCTTCGAATATTGCTCCCCTTGCGTATTTGGCGAAGAGTTGTCGTGCCAGTTCCGTGTCGTCCGCGTGCGTTGTGCCATCCCATCCGGGATGCGATCATCTGTGCGCATGCAACCCGGCATCGCCCTTCGGGACGATACCGGGCCATCTAAATGTGATCCCTGCCGGGACCATCCTTGATTAGGAGCTGCGTGCGACATCCTCAATCGGTTGCATTCAATCGCGTGCACAGTGGGATGCAAAATGCTCTTGGATACAGCAGCCCGGTTGGGCGTTATTGGAACTGCAATTCCAGCTGAAATCAAGCGATTGAACGGCAGCATTACTTGGTGCCACTTGATTCACCCAATCGGTCCAGCATCTTCCTTCCTTCGTTGATCCAGCGCTGATTCTTACGCTTCTGTTCCCCGGTGAGATCCTCGGATTTTTCGAGCATCTCCTGGAGCCGTGCGCGGGCCTCGCCGGTGTATCCCTGTTCCTCCAACATGCGCGCGTAACGAATGGCGGCTTGGGGCAGGTTGTGATCACGGGTCAGCTCTGCGAGAAGGGAGAAGGCTTGTGCGCTTTCGCCTTTTGCAATGTAGGCGTTGGCCAGCCATAGCTTGGCTTCGCCGGCGGCATAGCGTGGGTCCTCTTCCACGACGTATTGCAGATGGGTGATGCCTGCGTCCAGATGACCAAGGGATATCATGCTGGCTCCCGCCTGGAATTGTGAGCGCAGGTCTTCGGGGTCCTGATCCAGCACCCGCTTGAGGCTCTCCAGCGCGCGGCGATGGTGGCCGCGCTGGAAGTGCAGGTCGGCGATTTCGCGATGCACGCCGACGACGTCGGTCTCACGGGCCTGTTCTTCCAGCTCGCGCAAGCGCCGGGCCCAGCGGATCTCTTCGTCCACGAGGCCCGACTTGCCGGAACCGAAGACCTTGTAGTTCAGGAAATAGAAGGGGACGGAAACGACCGGGAACACGGCGACAAAGATCACCCATCCCCACGGGCGATGCCCCTTCAAGGCGTCCACCAGGCACCAAACCCAGGCGGAGAAGAGCGCCAGGAGGAGGAGGGGGTGTGCCAGTGCCGTTAGAAGTGTCATACAGTTGAGCCGTCCGCGGCGGCGATGCAGGGTTTGGGCTGGGGTCTGGCCGGGCAACCGGAACCCGGCTTCGATGCAAAAGGCACATCTACGCCATGGCAAGTGTGGCGTGAGTGGTGGGCTGGCACCCCAAGGTGGATGAGAGCACAGGTCGGGATTTGCGGGGGGATCAAGGAGACGGAAGAGGCGAACTTTCCGGAAAGCCTTGATTTCGGGCTTATCGGGTGTGATATGTCTGATATATCGGCGGTGATGAGTTGCCCCATCATGGAGGAATGCCATGAACGCCCGTCTGGAAGCCCTCCTCGAACATCTCGTGCGGACGATCAACCGGGGGAGGATCCGGGAGTCCGAACAACGGAGCCGAATGGCACTGCAGTGGCAGCCGGTCGACCGACTTCCGATCATCCTCTCCTGCCCGCTTCCCCAGGAGCCTCTGTTCCAGCCGTATCCCGTGGCGGAGACTTTCTCCGACCCGGAGAAGATGCTTACCAATGAGCTGGTCCACGCGTTCGGGACCAGCATCGCCCATCATCATTTGGTGCGCGACGACCTGCCTTTGACGGTGCGGGCGAACTTTGGGACCGTGGTGGTCGCTTCCATGTACGGCGCGCCGGTGCGGCAGGTGGGGGAGAACCCGCCGTGGATCGTTCATACAGACGACCACGCGATTCTGCTGGGGGATGTGTTGAATCAGGATCCCCATGACTTGGCGCGTGGATGGGCGCCGCGCGTCGTGGAGACGATGCAGGCCTATCATGAGACCCTGTCGCAGGTGCCCGAGTTGCGAGATCTCATCCGTGTCGTGCTGCCGGACCTGCAGGGTCCCTTCGACTCGCTGGAGCTGATTCTCGGCAGTGGTGTGTATGCGGACCTGGTCGAGGAGCAGGACAAGGTCGACGCGGCGCTGGATGCGATCTCCAAGACACAGGTGGCGTTGGCGCATCATCTGGAGCCGTGGGTGACGGACGGACGGGATGGAATTTCCCACCAACATGCGGTTCCGCTTCGCGGGCGCATCCTTCTGCGGGATGATTCGGTGCTGATGATGTCGCCCTCCATGTATCGTGATCAAGTGGCGCCGCATGATGACCGGGTGCTTGGTGCGTTGGGAGGTGGGGGCATTCATAGCTGCGGGAATCTTGGGGGGCATGCGTCGGTGTTTCTGGAGTTGTTGCACATCCAGAGCTTGGATCTGGGGCAGCCGGAGATGAATGACCTGGGGGCCATCTATGCACTCGCCCAGGAAAGGCATGCGCCATTGATCCGCGTTGTGGTTCCGGAGGAGGAGCTGTTGTCGGGCGCTGTCCTGGACCGTTTCCCCACGGGCGTGGTGCTGTGTCATCGGGCGGACAGTTGGGAGGAGGGGGGGCGCGTAATCGACGGTTACATCGCGGCGGCGGAGAAGAGGGCGGTGCGGGTATAGGAGGGCGAAGGATAGTGGGCGGCCATGGGCATGAGCGCGGGCCTACTGGCACGAGGAGGATGCGACGGGAGCAAGCTCCTCGCCGCAAGAGCGCAAGCAAGCGTGCGCAAACCATAGCTTCGCCATCGTGCTATCGCGGCATTGTTGCGACGCAAGTTGCAGCCGTCTCAATAACTTGAGAATGTTCTGCCCGCCAAATAGGCGATTGACCTTCACCGTGCATCTGACCATTTTTGGGGCTCATCCTTTGAGGTGAGCCATCGAATTGAGCAATCAGCCAGCGCTGTCCATCCTTCTCGCCACACCTGACAATTTCGCGACACTTCGCCGGACGGTTGACGCGCTTCGCCGGCAGACGATCGCAGGGGAGCTGGAGCTGATTTTTATCATCCAGAGCGCCGGCAGCCTGAACGCCACCGCGGGCGAGTTGGCGGGTTTTCACAGTCACCAAATCGTCGAGCATCCCGTGGCGGGCAGATTGGCCGAGGCGCGCGCGGCCGGGATTCGCGCCGCCCGGTCGCCGTTCGTCGTGATCGGGGAGGACCATTCGTTTCCTCATCGTCGATGGGCGGAGCGATTGGTTGTGGCGCACCGACGCGGCTATCGCGTTGTCGGGGCCACCTTGTGCAATCCCCGCCCGAAGAGCTCCATCGGGTGGGCGGACATGATTTCGAGCTTTCTGCCGTACATTCACCCGGCACGGGGTGGGGTGTGCCCGATGTTGCCGGGGCACAACACGTCCTATGATCGCGAGCTGCTGATGGCGCAGGGTGAACGGCTCGCGGATTTCATGCAATCCGAGACGGTTCTCCATCTGGAATTGTCGGGCGGGGGCGAGAAGCTCTGGCTGGAGCGCAAGGCCCTGGCCACGCACTTCAACCTGGTGGAACCGACCCGGTTCATCTATCACAAGTGGCTGGGGGGTATCCTGTTTGGAGCCATCCGATCCCGGGAATGGCCTCTGGGTAGACGTGTCATGCACGGCTTGCTGGCGCCGGTGATTCCTGGGCTGAGGCTGTGGCGGATGCGCCATGGCCTGGCTTGGCTTCACAAGCACCACCATTGCGTCGTGCGGGCCTTCCCCTGGCTGGTGGTGGCGTTGGTTTGCCACGGGGCGGGGGAGGGGATTGGAACCCTCTTCGGAGAGGGAAATGCTCTGAGCCGGTACTGGCGGTTTGAGTTTCACCGGCTGCCCGTGGAGCGGGACCCCAGCGTCTGATGCGGCCATCCGGCGGGCACGTCCCTGCTTGACGGACTAGCCACCCCTGCCCAGCATTCGTGGCATCGACATCGCGTCAGGCGCCGCTCGCGCCTGTCCCCCCGGCAAAGGTCCGCATGTACCACGAGCATTTTGGCTTCGAGCAGGACCCTTTCAATATCACGCCCGATTCGGCGTTTTTGTTTCCGAGCCGGCGCCATCGCGAGGCGATGGCTGCCTTGATGTATGGCATTGAACATCGCAAGGGCTTCATCGCGCTGACTGGCGAGATTGGCTCCGGCAAGACGACCATCTGCCGCGCGCTGCTCAAGGAACTCGACCGTGACCAGGTCAAGGTCGCCCTGATCCTGAATCCGCAGCTCAGCGACCTGGAGCTGCTGCAGGCCATCAATGCTGAGTATGGCATCGAGGCTGAAAGCGATTCGAAACGCACGCTCCTCGACACGCTGAACCGGTACCTGTTGGAGCAATACGAGGCGGACCGGAACTGTGTGCTGATCATCGACGAGAGCCAGCGCCTGTCGCCCGAGGCGTTGGAGCAGATCCGCCTGATTTCCAACCTGGAGCTGGAGAGCACGAAGCTGATCCAGATCGCGTTGGTGGGGCAGCCGGAGCTCGACGATCTGCTGCACCTGCCGGAGCTGGAACAGCTCAACCAGCGAATCATGGTGCGGTACCACATCGACCCGCTGGGTGCGGAGGAGATGGCGGAGTACATCGAGCATCGCCTGACCGTGGCGAATCCCGACCACCAGGTGAAGTTTCACAAGAAGGCGCTGCGCACCATTTACGAGCACACGGGCGGCGTGCCGCGGCGTGTGAACGTGGTGTGTGATCGCGCGTTGTTGGTGGCGTTTGTCGCGGGAGCCTTTGAGATCACGGACGATCGCGCGCGTCAGGCCATCGCGGAGACGTCGAGCCGTCGCGCGGCGAGCAGGTCGTCGAAGTCATCGGACGCGGGGCAGCGGAAGTTGGGGGCCACGACAGTGCGGGGTTCGGAGGTTTTTCTCCCACCTGGAGTTGAAGCAGCGGCCGAACCACTGCCGGTGGCGGAGGAGCGTTCATCTACCGGGAGTGTGCTGCTCCTCGTGGGATGTTTTGCCGTGGCCGGCGCCATTGTCTTCGCGGCGCTTCAGTTCTCGGGCGATTCGACCTACTTCGCCAACAACGCGGCCTCCGCGCAATCGGGCGGCGCGGCGCCTTCAAACCTGGTGGCCATGCAACGACCGGAACAACCAACGGTTCTGGAAGTTGTCGCCACGCCAACACCGGCGCCCACGCCGTCACCGACGCCGGCCGTGACTCCAGCACCAACGCCAGTTCCCACTCCGTCTCCGACACCGCGTCCGTTGGTTTTTCAGCCGGTTGAACGCCCTACGCCGACACCTGCTCCCACACCAGCCGAGACGCCAACGGCAACTCCCACGGCGACGCCATCGCCGACGCCGAGCATTCGCCTGGTGGATGAGGGGCCGCCGGTGGATGGCAACCTCATCGCTCCCGAGGATACGAACAACGAGACGGATTCATCAATCGATGATGCGCCACTGGTTGCGGCTGAAATTGTGGATGATGAGTCCGCAGTGGATGTCGCGACGAACGTGCAAGGCGAAGAGGAAGTGGCTCCTGTAGTAGAGGAGATCACGACAGAACAAATCGCGGACACTCAAGTTGCTGAACTGGTGGATGCAGCCGATCCTACAGATGCCGAACCGGTCGAATCGCCAGCGGAAAATACTTCGTGGAATTACGACGACACGGGAGTCATGCGAGTCGGGCAGCCGGAGTTAACCTATGCGGCGAGTGTGTTGACATGGGTCAGCCTCACGGTGGACCAACGGCTCGACTCCGATCAACTGGATGAGTTGCGGCAGATGGATGCCGCCGCGATCGCCCGCTACGAGCTGACGCAGGGTGCGCCGCCGTTCTATCTGCGCGAAGCGCGTGTGCCTGCCATGCTGGAGATTCTGTCGAGCGAACACTTGCCGGTGTTGGTGCAGGTGGACCGGCGCGCGACGGAGTTTGGCCCGTGGTCCGTCCTGCTGGAGCGGGTCGATGGCGAGGCCATCCTGGCCGATCCCATTCGTGGCCGTGTCTTGGTGAGCGAGAGCAAGCTGAGTGAGCATTTGGCGTCGGTGCTGATCATTTATCCCGACCCTGAAGGGATCACCGGCTTGACGCCGTCGGACAGTGGCGAGCGGGTGCAGGCATTGCAGCGGCGGCTCTCGCAGGTCGGGCTGCTGACGGCTCCGCCGACGGGAGTCTTTGACAGCCGCACGCGGCGGGCGCTGGAGGAGTACCGGCACTACAAGAAACTTCCGGGTGATCTGCTTGTGGATCCTCTGCTGGCGGTTGCGTTGATCGAGGATTCGTCGTCATGAGCAGCATCCTCGACGCCTTGGAGAAGGCCAACCGCAAGCGCCAGAAGGAGAAGGAAGCCTCGGCAAGCAACCCGGAACCGGCTTCTTCGACAAGTGGTGGCGATTCGCCTGCGCCGCTGGCGGCCCCGCCGCACCACCAGACGTTTTCGCTCCTGATATTCGGCATTGCGATGCTGACGCTGCTGCTGTTCGCCGCGGTGTCTGCTCTCATCTATATTGCAGTATATCCACGGCAGGAACCGCCCCAACCTCCGCCAACGCAGGTGGCTGTCGCCGGACCAGTGGTGGATGCTCAGGCATTCGATCAGCCCGCTGCTGTTCCAACACCAACGCCGGCACCAACGCCCGCGCCGGAGATGACAACGGCTGTGGTGACGGCGGAAGTTGTTGAAGCGACACCAACGGCCACGCCAACGCCGGAGCCGACTGCAACGCCCGAGCCGAC
>CAZVAQ010000013.1:0-20194 GCA_964625145.1 uncultured Candidatus Sumerlaeota bacterium | reverse complement strand
GAGCCGACTGCAACGCCCGAGCCGACGGCGACAGAGACACCGGTGCCGACGGCGACTCCGACGGCGACTCCGGCGGCGCCGCGATTTGCACACATGCAGGTTGTCTATGACGAGGAGCTGGGAATCAACATCCGTGGTGTCATAGCGGATGGTGCGTCCTCGGTGATCATGATCGATGACACGACGGTTTCACTCGGTCGGCGCTACGGAAAGATTCGCCCCATCCGCATCGAGAACCGCATGATCGAGGCTGAATACGACCAGGACGGTGAGGAGATCACGGTCTTCATCCGCTGGTAGACGTCAGTAGACGGACATCCCATCGGCGCCATGAGGGACGGGCACAAATCCGGCGCGGAGCATCCCGTCGGCGATGTGCTGGTTGGAATGGAACAGGTTCCAGATCATGCCTGTGCGGGCGTTCTCGATGCACAGCAGCATGGGCCCATTCGCAATTCCAAAGAAATTGGGCGACGTCCAGTTTTCATCCACATTGAATGCGTCGACGAAGCCGTGGCCGGACGGGGTCCAGACGGGCTTTCCGTTGATGGATAGTCCCTTCATGTGGCGAAGGGCACTGATGGCATCATTTGGTTCCCACAGGACGGCCATGCCCGCGCCATAGGGCGCAATCACGCCGCCAACGGGGTTGCTGCCGGAGGCTCCGCGCGGTTGGTGACCGGGCACGGCATAACCCGTCGGGCTGGAACAGGCGGTGATGCCCCAGCGGTCGACGCCATAAGTCGCGTAGGTTCCTGCGTTGGCGCGGCACCAATCGCGGTTGGCGCGGACGGCCACGCGCGAGTTTTCGAACCAGTCCACGCCCTGAGGGTCAGGCCCATAGCGCGTGAAATCGTAGAAGCATTGTGCGAAGGTATAGGTGAACAGCGTGCCGGGCCAGGAGACGATGAAGGCCTCGCCATCGTGCACGCGAACGGTGCGGTTCCAATTGTTGAGGTGCACCTGTGGATCGAGGCGATAGTCGGGGTTCGGCGCGCAAATTCCGAGCATGTTCACCAGCAGCGTTTCGTCCGAGTACCAATTCCAATGGGCGACTCCCCAGCTGCCGGAGCTGGCATAGTTGTTCACGTCATCCGGGATCCACGCCATGCGCACCTGGTTGTTGCTTGCCGGGTTGACGAACTGGGTCCAATCCATCTCGGCGTAGATGCGGTTGGCGATTTCCTTCGCCTCGCCGCCGAAGTATTCGCCCGCGGCGAGTGCGCCGGCGATCATCAGTGCCGTGTCGATGGTCGAGACGGACTTCTCGTAGCCGCCCGTCGTGGGGCCGCCGGTCTGCATGTCGAGGTAATGGGCGTAGAAGCCCCAACGGCGGGCAGGGCTGGCTTCGAGGGTACGCAGCGCGCGAACAGTCCGGATCTGAGCCTCGACCCGGCTCATCCAACCGCGCTCCGCCGCGATGGCATAGGCAGGGAGGCCGAAACCGATGGAGGCGATGCTGCAGACGGTCGGTGTGTCCGAGCGGTCCTGGATCATGCCGGAGTTGATGTACTGGTAGTTCTTGAAATACTGGAAGGATGCCCGGCTCACCTCCTCCAGGAATGCATCATCTTCCTCGGAGAAGGCGTAGGGCGGCAGTTCCGCGGTTTGAGCGTGCGATGCCGGTGGGCTCATCATGGCGCAGGCCATGGCAATGCAGCCGATCACCAAACTTGCGAACTTGTTCACGGATTCCAACCTCCGGAAAAGCCTTCTAGTGCCGGTGCAGGGCAATTGTCCATCTGCATCGTGCCTTGCCGGGAACAAGGATGCCCCGGCAGCTCTTGGCCGCCGGGGCATTCACCCACGGGACAGGAGACGAGCCCCTAGATTGTTCCGTTGGCAATGGCCTCGGCCAATGCCTGCACGTCTGCTTCGTCGACGACTGTGTCGCCGTTGATGTCGCCCACTTCCACTGAGGGGGCATTGTTGTCGGCGATTGCCCTCGCCAGGGCGGTCACGTCCGCGACGTTCACGATGCCGTCCCCGGTCACATCACCCAGTTCCTCCGCCGGTGTCGTCGCGCTGGTACCGTAGTAGCGGATGTTGTCGATGAGGATGCGGCCCGTCTCGGTGGTACCTGTTCCGCCAGCACCGACGAAGGCGATCTCGATGTGGTGAATTCGGGACAGGTCGGGGGATTGGGCACCGACGGCCTCGAAGCTATCCATGGGGAATGTCAGCGTGGTCCATTGGTTATAGTTCGCCACGGGAGTGATCAGTGTCGCCGATGCTGCATCACCAAGCTGCACTCCGTCGATCACGTTGTCGTCGATGAGCGTGACGATGACTTCGCCCGGCAGGGCTGTGTGCACCTTGTCGGGGATGTACAAATCGAGACGGAGCTCTTCGGCGCCGAGGAGGTTGACGGGCTCGCTGTAGTAGTTGGTGGAGATGCCGACACGTCCTGCGTCGGGACCGGGCACTTCCTCGATCAGGTCCGCATCCGCCGACCAGGTCAGGATCATGTAGCGATCGCCCTGCGACGGCTCGGGGAGCCCGAGGAAGCCGGGGGTCCCGGAGGGGTTTTCAGGATCGAGTTCGTCGTCAAACTCCACCACGAACGGCGGATCGACGTCGGGGCCGTACTCGAAGACGTTTGAGTTCTGGGTGGCGGCAACCTGCACGCCTGTCGTCGAGCGATAGGGCTGCGTGTAGCTAACTTCGCCGCCGGTTTGCCTGGCGGTCTGTGTGCGTCCACGGGGTTTGCTCTCGAAGCCCTCAACGTATTGGCCGTTAATGGTATAGTTGTCGAAGTAGACCAGGAAGTCGCCGGTGGTCCTGTTGTGGCCTTCGGGCACCGAGGTCCCGCCGTAGTTCAACGTGATGCCGGCGCGCGTGATGTAGTAGAAGAAGAGATACCCTTCGTCATCTGGTGTCAGGTCCCCGTTCACCGACCAGCTGACCGTGTGCCATTCGTCGAAGTTCAATGGCCCGGTGAAGGCAGAACCGTTTGGTCCCGTGGCCCCATTGGTTTCGAACTTGAAGGTCCACGGCCGATTGCCGTTCTGCGAAACGACCTTCACGTCAAATGAACCATCCACCAAGCGGTAGCGCGTGTGGCGCTGATCGCCAAACAAGGCATTATTCTCGCGGGCATTTGGGAAAATGCCCGCAAAGCCATCCACCTCATTCAGCCCCAGCACGCTGAACCCCATCGCGCCGTTGCCGTCCTTGGCAACGTCCGGCCCTTGGAAATACCGCATCAGGGCGCCGTTGCCCGGATCGGTGTTTCGGCTGCCGCCGAAGCCGAAGGTGTTGAACCACTGGCGCTCGTCGAAGCCGTCGACCAGGAACTCCTGCTTCTCGGGTTCCACCTCCGCCTCGACATAGCGCAGGTTGTCAAATACCACGCGCCCCGTCTCCCCCGTGTTCGTGGCACCCGGACCCATCAGCGCGATCTCGACGTGGTGGATCCGTGACAGATCCGGCGCATTGGCGGTCACCGGCGTGAAATCATCCATGGAAACGGTGACCGTCGTCCATTGGTCAAAGGCCGCGACCGGGTTGGGCACCGTCGCGGAAGCCGCATTCCCCAGCTGCTGGTCCACGATCAGGTCGTCATCCACCAACGAAATGGTCAGCGTCTCGGGCAGCGCGTTGGCGCCCCAGTTCGGAATGTAGACATCCACCTTGATCTCGGCAGCCGCGAGCAGGTTCAGCGGCTCGCTGTAGTAGTTTGTCGAAATGCCGACCTTCCCCGCATCCGCGCCCTCATTGCCCTCGTCAGTATCCTGCGACCAAGTCAACACGAGGTAGCGATCGCCCTCCGACGGTGCCTCCGGCAGTCCGAAGAAACCCGCAATGCCCGTTTCGTTGCCAGGGCCAAACTCATCATCGTGCTCTAGATACAACTCGGGATCAACATCCGGCCCATAGAGGAAGACGTTGCCAACCTCTGTGTTGGCCACGGCGATGCCGGTGGTCGAGCGCCAGGGTTGATCGTAGGCGAAGAAATCCGACCGGCTGGCATAGTACGTCCGGCCGCGGGGCTTTTCGTTGAAGAGGCTGAAGGGTTGGCCGTTGACGATGTAGTTGTCGAAGTAGACCTGGAAATCGCCGGTGGAGTGGCCTGGATCCCCTGGTGTTTCCGGGGCGTTGTCATAGTTGATCGCGATGGCGGGCCGCGTCACATAGTAGAACGGAATGTACTCTTGGTCGTTGATCGTCAGCCCCTCGTTCACTTCCCACGCGATCGTGAACCACTCGCCAAAGTTCGGCGGGCGCACCGGGCCGAACCCGTTGGGCGTGCCGTCTGGGTTTCCGTTCGTCTCCAGCTTGAACGCAAACGGCCGGTTGCCATTGGACGAATCCACCCGCACGTCGAACGAACCCGACACGAAGCGGAAGCGCAGGTCGCGCGCGTCGCCATACTCCGCACGCCAGTCGCGCGTGTTGGGGTAGACGCCGGCCCAGCCGGTTTCCTCGTTGAGGCCCAGGATCGAGTAGCCCATCGAGCCGGAGCCTTCGCTGGAGACGCCATCGTAGTAGCGCATGAGAGCGCCATTTTGCGGGTCGGTGTTGCGACCGCCGCCGAACCCGAACTCATTGATCCACTGGTGTTGGTTGAAGCCGTCGATGAGGACCTCGTCGGCGGAGATCGCGCCGGGGGCGAGGAGAAGTGCCAGTGCCCCTGTTGCGATGAGCTTGCTCTGCAATTTCATGGCGAGTTGCCTCCAGAGGGGAAGGGTGCGCGGCTGTTGCGCGTAAGCGCTTTCTTGCTTGTGGGCGACTCATGCCCTCAAATCCTCTGGCCTGTCAACCGATTTATCGCCTACTTTTGAGCCCTCCCCGCCTGCTCGCAGGCCGGACTTACCCCATAGGTGCCGGTCGCAGTAAAAGGGCTTCCATATTCCGGCCCCTCAAAAGTCCGGAAAATCCAGCCGAACCCCCTCGCCAGTCCGAAACCCGGCAGGGGGAGAAACCGGGGTTTGCAGCCGGATGACCCGCTCGCCATCCACCAGAAGTGCCTCGTAGGCGACCGGCCCCCACCAGGTCCTGAGACCGGAAACCCGCACGCCATCCTGCCACCAATCGTCGGCTATTCCGGCGCCGAGAACCAGGGCTCCTCGGTCCTCATAGACGAACAGGTCGCGAATGGCGTGGATCACCCCGGAGCCGATCCAGGTGTGGGGCATGTCGCCGATGTAGCTAGGCATGCGGTAGTCAGGGTGGGTGACCTCGCCCATGTGGTTCCAACCGGCAGGACGCGTGGCGTCATCCAGCAGGGTGTCGAGCAACCAGATGGCTTCCCCATTGCGCCCCATGCGCAGGAGCGCGCCGACGGTTCGCGCTTCGTAGGCTGTGTAGGTGGATCCTTCGCCGCCGAAGTGCCGCCTGCGCACATTCGACAAGTAAAGATCATAGGTCGCGCGCAAGGCGTCGGGATCGAGCGTGTCGCGCTCGTCGGCAAACATCAAGCCGATGGAAGTGGACGTCGAATCAAAGTCACCCAAGTCCGCACTGGCCGGTATGGTTTCCAAGGCGTCGCGCTGGCGCACGCGCTCGATGGATTGCGACAAGGCGCTCCTGAGCAGCGAGCCTTCGCGGGCGAATCGCTGGGCGGATTGCTCATCGCCCACAAGCTGGGCCAGGCGCTCGCCATCCTGGTATCCGCGCAGGAGAGTGAAATCATCCCAATAGCTGTGCTGTGCGGGAAAGTAGCCTTCGTGGCTGTTCGATGGCGGCAGGATCCCTTCGAATTCGGTGCCTTCCCATTCCGGCCCTAGTCGCTGCCGGCGCAGGGCGCTGGCGCGATCCAGCGCCGCCTTCACCTTTGGCCATGCCATGTCGAGCGTCTCCCGGTCGCCCGTGAGCTCGAAGTATTCGCGCACAAGATAGGCGAATTGACCGAAGGAATCGTATTCGGCCCAATCGGCGGTCCATTCGGGCATTTGCCCGTCGCGCGCGCGCAGGATGAAGGGGACAAATCCGTCCTCGCGCACCAAACTACTGAACCACCGCACGTACGCGCGCACGGGTTGCTCCACTCCGAACAGCGCCATGGCGGTGGCGCTGATGCTGCCGTCCCGAATCCAGGAGTGTTCGTAATTGCGCGTGCCGGGTTGGATGGCAGGGCCATCCATGTTGATCAGAAGATAGGCCAGGTTTGAACGAACGAAGTTTGCGAGCCGCGGGTCCGTTGTCTCGATGCTCCAATCACCGGTGAGTTCGCGCCAACGCTTCAACTCGGCGTCATGGCGCTCATCAAATGCCAGGGCCACATCGTCGGCCCATGTGTCGGCGGCATCGTCAGTCATGCGGATGCGCAGGTGGAAGTCGGCCGCGGACTTGCTGCCCAACTCGAAGAGCAATCCGGCGGATACCAGTCCATGCGCGTCGGCTGACTGCAGGGGAAGTTGTTCACCGGCGATCAAATGCTCGATGATGTCCTGTTCACTTCGCCCGACTGTGCCGGCATGCGTGGCGGCCGGGTGGACCATGAGCATTCTTTCGCCGTTGATGAGAATAATGCTTCGATCCGGAGTGATCGCTCCATTGTGAATGGGGGAGAAGCCGCCGCGTTGCCATGGGGGATTGATCTGGAGGGGGCGGACGGCGAGCAGGAGCGCGACTTCCTCCTCGCCCGTGTTGTCCAAACGATAGCGCGCTTCGGTCAGGCCATCGCCGCCGGAGTGCACCTGGATTTGCAGCGTCACTTCATCGCAAGTCCACTCCACGGATGGCATGGGTGCCCATCGGTCCGCGAGGGATTGCGTGACTGCCGCGTCTTTTGCGGTGACAAGGCGATCGCCGATCAACAGGACGGGCGTGATGCTGACGCCGTCCTTTCGGACTTCGATGCGGCCGTCCTCGTCGAGCAATGACACGTGCGATGCCTGCGGCTCGCCGATGATCGTCCAATAGCCCTGCTCGCGACGGAGCCATCGCGGGAAGGCGCCATCGGGCGCGCGGCGCGAGATCATCTCGAAATGCCGCGCGGGATTCCACGTTTCGTCCGGTCCCTTCAGTGTGAACTCGCCCAATGTCGCGCCGCCAGCCAACAGCTCCAATCGAAGCTGCATGGCCGTGGCCTGCGTGAAATACACTTCCTCCACAGCCTCGAACGAGCCTGGTGACGTGGTGATGAGGGACCATCCGTCTGCTGCGTCCATCCTGCCTAGCAGGCGCCATGCGGATCGCTGATCTCCGTGCCAGGAAAGCTGTACACCGCCGAAGCGCGTTGCTTCCGGCAATGTCACTTCGATCCATCCCGGTTCGTGGAACTCGATGATCGTGTCAGGCGATCCGTCCATCACGGCGGATGCATCCGCATCCGGACCGAGCGAACTGGAGAACGCGCGTTCATACTCCGGGCCGAGGATCTGCATCTCCCAGATGGAGAACCCCCAACCGGTGCCGCGCAGGATGCCGTTCATGCGCACATGCCGGGCCGAACGCATGCCGAAGTAGATCTCGTCGAAGCCGCCATCTCCTTCGCGCACCGACGCCACCCTCTCCCACACGGTTCCGTCGTCGGAGAGTTCGATGTCGTAGTCGCGCCCGTAGGCCGTCTCCCAATGGATGCAAACGCCAGTGATGGATCTGGGCTCACCCAGGTCGATGGAGAGCCACTGGTTGTCTTCGTGGCTGCTGGACCAGCGTGTCGTCATGTCGCCGTCAAAGGCAAAGCGCGCGGCGAGACCGTCGTCGGGGTCCTGAGGAGTGCTGGCCGTGATGACCGGTTGCGGAGGGCCTTGGAGAGCGAGCAGGACGGGAAGCGCGAGGGCCGGAAGGACAGAAAGCCATTTCATCGGGGTGGGGGAGAACATGGGCATTTGGGAAAACTCCTTACATTTCCGGGGCGGAGGGAGGGGCGGAAGTGGCGGTCGGTGGTGGGCAATAGCGTTGGATACCCTTGCAAAATGGGTTGCTTCTGGAAGGCCTGTCGGTAAAAGCCCTTACATCAGCGAGCCAAGGACGCCATGAAAAACAGCACCGGACATCCGCTTCGCCTCCTTCTGGCCGCCTTGCTGGCGGTCTGGGCGGCGGCTACTCCGGCGCAGGGGGCACCCGATGGCGAAATCACCGTCTGGGGGATGGGGGCGGAGGGGGCGGCGCTGTCTATTTTGGCGGATGGGTTCATGGCCGAGAATCCGGGGGCGCGCGTGCGCACACAGGCCATTCCGTGGGCAGCGGCTCACGACCGACTCCTGACGGCGGTGGCCGGGGATGTCACTCCCGATGTCGTGCAACTCGGGACCACCTGGGTGCCTGAGTTTGCGGCGATGAATTCGCTGCTGGAACTGGACGGCCGGCTGACAGCGGCGAGCTCTTTGTCGGAAGAGGATTTCTACGCCGGCTCGTTTTTGGCCGCGCAGTGGAATGACCGGCTGGTGTCGATTCCGTGGTATGTGGACACCCGGGTTTTTTTCTATCGAAGCGACATCGCCGAGCAGGCTGGTTGGTCGCATTTCCCGCGTACGTGGGAGGAGCTTCTTCAGTTTGGCGAAGACGTGACCGCGGACATCGATGGCGACGGACGCACCGACCGCTACGCGTTCAATTTGCCGTCGCGCAACGAGGATGTGGTTCTTCCATTCCTGCGGCAGGGCGGTGCAGAGTTCCTGTCGCAGGATTTTTCGCACAGCACCATTGATTCGCGCGAGACGCATGCGGCGCTCGGATTCTTCCGCCGCATTTTCGATGAAGGATACGCGCCTCGGCAATCCATGGTGCAGTCGGATCCGTTGCAGGCTTTTCGGCGCGGCGACTTCGTGTCGTGGGTGTCGGGGCCGTGGATGGTGGGGCAGATCAATCAGTACCTGCCGGAGTTGGAGGGCAGTTGGGCCGTCGCGCCGATGCCGGCGGGGCCGCGTGCTTCGTCGTTCCTCGGCGGCTGCAACCTGGCGATCTTTCGCAATTCGAAGAATCCCGAGCTGGCGTGGGCGTTCGTGGAGTATTGCCTGCGGCCCGATGTGCAGATTGATTGGTATCGTCGGATGGGGAACCTGCCGGCGCATCGCGAGGCGTGGAACGATCCGGCGCTGACGGGAGATCCGCGTTGGGTGGCATTCCGCCAACAATTGGAAGTGGCCGAGCCGCCGCCAACCATCGAAGTATGGGAGGCGATGGTGGCCGTCATCCGCGACGAAGTGGAGTCGCTTGTCGCGGCGCGCAAGAGCCCGGAGGAAGCGGCCGCTGGGTTGGATCGCGGCTTCTCCGCCATCCTGTCGCGTCGACGGGTGGAGAGCGATTCGACGTTGGCGGATGGGAACCTGGTTGGCTTCACGTACGCCATTCTTGCGTTGGCTGGTCTTTCGTTGATGGGGTTGGTGGGCTACTTCGTGATCTCTCCGATCGGCAGGGCATCGATCGCGCAACATCGCGCGCCCATCCTGTTCATCATGCCGGCGATGACGCATCTTGGGCTGTTCCTGATTTTTCCGCTGGTATTGTCGTTCTTTCTCAGTTTCACGAACTTCGACATCTATTCACTGACGGATTGGAAGGCGACCTCGTTCGTCGGCATCGACAACTACGCGCGTTTGCTCGCCGATCCGCTGTTCTGGCGGTCGGTGCTGAACACGTTGTACTTTGTCGTGGTGGGCGGGCCGTTGACCATTGCCCTGGCGCTGACGTTGGCGGTGCTTCTGAATGCACGTCTGTTGCCGTACAAGTCGCTCTTTCGCACGGCGCTGTTCCTGCCGGTCATCACGCCGCTTGTCGCCATTGCAGTGGTGTGGCGGTGGATCTATGCGCCGCCGGGCAATGGCATCCTGAACTATCTGATGGATCTCGTGGGGCTTCCGCAAATGGCGTGGCTTGGGGATCCCAGTCTGGCCATGCCGTCGCTGATTGCGATGGCCACGTGGAAGAATGTCGGGTTCAGCATGGTAATCTTCGTGGCGGGCCTGCAGGCCATTCCGCGAGAGTTGTACGAGGCTTCCGATCTTGATGGCGCTTCGCCGTGGCAGAGCTTCTGGAACGTCACGCTTCCGCTGCTGCGCCCAACGTTGGTGTTCGTCACGATCATCACCACCATCGGTTACATGCAGTTCTTTGCAGAGCCGTACGTGATGACGGAAGGCGGCCCGCAAAACAGCACGCGCTCGGTCGTGCTGCACTTGTACAAGGAAGGCTTTGGGTTTTTCAATCTTGGTTATGCCTCGGCCATTGCGTATACATTGGCTGCGGCGATTGCAGTGCTGAGCCTGTTCCAACTTCGCTGGGCAAAGGACTCCGACACGGCATGAGCGCGATGACGTCCACCTCCCGACCCGAGGGTGGGCCCGGTGCCGTTGGCGCCTGGATTCAGGCGGCAGTGCCCATGGCGGTGCTGTCCGTTGCGGCGTTGTTGGCGGTGGGGCCGTTCCTATGGATGGTGAGCACGGCGTTCATGCCGCGCGACCTTATCTACGCCTGGCCGCCGCGGTGGTTGCCGGTTCCGCCGACATTGGAGCATTTCCAGGTGCTCTTCGTGCGCATTCCGTTCGCGCGGAACTTCGTGAACTCGATCATCGTGACCGGTGGTATCACGGCGTTGAGCCTGCTGGTAAATGCGCTGGCGGGGTTCGCGTTTGCAAAATACCGTTTTCCGGGCCGCGATCGGCTCTTTGTGATCCTGATCGTGACGATGATGATACCGGGACAGGTCACGATGATCCCGGTGTTCCTGCTGCTGAAGTCACTGGGCCTTCTCAACTCGCCGCTGGGGCTGATTATTCCCGCCGCGTCGTCGGTGTTTGGCATCTTTCTGATTCGGCAGTTCATGATGGGGCTGCCGGATGCGTATCTCGAATCCGCACGCATTGATGGCTGCAGCGAATCACGCATCTTTTGGATGATCGCATTGCCGCTCAGCAAACCAGTGCTGGCGGCTCTGGCCATCTTCACGTTCATGTCGGCATGGTCGGACTTCCTGTTTCCGCTGATTATCCTGCACGAGGAGCGGATGTACACGCTGCCCGTGGCGCTCGCAAACCTGAACGGTCAGCACAACACCGAGTGGGGCCTGCTGATGGCTGGCGCGTTGGTCGTGATCCTCCCCATCGCGGTCGTGTTCCTGTTCATGCAACGCCGGTTTGTGGAGGGCATCACCTTCACCGGCATGAAGGGCTAAAACCATACTCCACCACCCATGAGGTGCCGCAGTCATGCCACTCCTGTTCGAGACTCCCTACGGCGGCTTCACCGAGGACGGCACCGCCTATGTCATCAAGCGTCCCAACACGCCCAAGCCGTGGGTGAATGTGATCGGCAATCCGCGATTCGGCGCGATCATCAGCCAGGCGGGAGGGGGCTTCACGTGGGTGGATCACTCCGCGCTGGCAGTTCTCACGCGGTGGCGCATGGATCTGGTGCGCGACAATTGGGGAAAGTGGCTGTATCTGCGCGATGTGGAAACGGGCGACATCTGGAGCGCGGCACATCAGCCTACGCGCGCGCCAGCAGAGAGCTACGAGTGCCGTCATGGACTGGGGCACACGATCATCACGCAACGGGTGGAAGGAATCACCAGCGAGTGGACAATTGTCGTGCCACCAGACGCGACGGTGGAACTGTGGTTCCTGCGCCTTCGCAACAAGAGCAAGATGGACCGCATCATCGATGTGTGCTCGCACTTCATGTGGTGCCTTGGCGCGTCGCCGGACAATCACCGCGAGTTCCATCGGCTCTTCATCGACAATGGTTTTGATGCCAAGCAGGGGATGATCACCGCGGGGAAGAACCTGTGGGAAGTCCCGACGGAAAGGCACGGCCATTGGAACACGAACTTCCCGTACCGCGGGTTCCATGCGTGTTGGATTCCGGGAGAGGGCGTCCCTGTGGACCTGGTCGCATGTGGTGATCATGAATGCTTCGTTGGCCGAAACGGCACGTGGGAAGCACCCGAATGGTTGCAGGATGACGAGCCGGAGACGGGAGGCTTTGGCCGGCACGACGATGCCATCGCGGCGCTGCGCACGCGCGTGAAGATACCTGCCGGGGGAGAGGTGCATCTCGCCTTTGCCATTGGCAGCACCGATCCGGGGCAAGAGCCGGAGGATATCCTGTCTCCGTTCCGCGATGCCGACGCCCGCGATCGTGTGGTGGAATCTGTCGTGAAGATGTGGAAGGATCGCCTGGGCCAGATCAGCGTGAAGACTTCCGATCCCGCGTTTGATCTGCTGGCGAACACATGGCTGCCTTATCAGGCCATTGTCGGCCGGTTGTGGGGGCGCACGGGATATTGGCAACAATCGGGAGCGTTTGGATTCCGCGATCAGTTGCAGGACAGCCAGATCTATCTGCCAACGCATCCCGACGACACGCGCAAGCAGATACGCCTGCACGCGCGTCACCAATTTGCCGATGGGACGGTGTATCACTGGTGGCATCCACTCAGCGAGGTCGGCCTTCGTACGGAAATGACGGACGACTTGCTGTGGCTGCCGTTCATTCTCACTTCGTACCTGAAGGAAACCGACAACTGGTCCGTGCTCGATGAGAAGGAGCCCTTTGTCGACGACAGGAGTGAAGCGACTTTGTGGGAGCACTCACGGCGGGCCATCGAGAAGGTGCTCACGCGATTCAGCCCGCGGGGACTGCCGCTCATCGGCGCAGGTGATTGGAATGACGGACTGAGCGCGTGCGGCCTGCACGGGAAGGGCGAATCGGTCTGGCTTGGGCATTTCCTCTTTGGTGTACTGAAGACTTGGGCGATGATCGCCCATCGCCGGGGGGAGTCGCAGATCGCGGACGCATGGCTGGAGCGGGCCGCCAACCTGCGCGATGCGCTGAACACGGTGGGATGGGACGGCGAATGGTACTGGCGCGCGACGCTTGACGATGGGACAGTGCTGGGCAGCCGCGAATCGGAGGAGGCGCGCATCTTCCTCAACGTGCAGACCTGGGCGATCATCAACGGCGTTGCCGATGGCGATCGCGCAGAGCAAATCATGAACGCCGTGGAGAAGCATCTGCATCGCGAGTATGGTCCGCTGCTGTTTGTGCCCGCGTTTTCAAAGCCGGATCCGCGCGTGGGGTATCTGACCCGGTACGCACCCGGAACGCGCGAGAATGGCGGATTGTACACGCACGCTGGAATCTGGGGGATTCAGGCGGCTTGTACCATGAAGCGTCCCGAGGTGGCCTGGGAGATGTTCTCCCGACTGGCGCCGCCCAATCGCGGCATGGATCCGGAGCACTACGCGGTCGAACCCTATGTCACGCCGGGCAATGTGAACGGGCCTGATTCGCCCAACTTCGGGCAGGGCGGTTGGACGTGGTACACGGGCTCTGCCGCATGGCTGCGCCGGATCTGCCTCGAGCACATCGTCGGCGTGCGCGCGGATTGGGAGGGGCTTGTTGTCGATCCGTGCCTGCCGGCGCATCTGCGGGAGGTACATCACACCCGCCTGTTCCGCGGCGATGTCTTTGAGATCACGATCTTGAACCCGGCGGGGATCTCCGGAGCCGCGATTGAGGTCGAGGTTGACGGCCAGCCGTGGCCCGCCGGAAAGCCGATCCCGGCGTCTGGAAGCAGCAAGCAGCGCCGGGTTGTCGCCACCTATGTCGCCGCGAAGGAGCCGATCGGATCGTGAGAAAGCCAGCAGAGCGCAGCACCCGCAATCTGTCCATCTATGATGTGGCAAAGGAGGCGGGCGTCTCGATTGCCACCGTCTCGCGCGTGCTGAACGGCAAGGATCGAGTGGCTTCCTCCACGCGTCAGAAGGTGGAGAAGGCGATGAAGCGGTTGGATTTCCGTCCGAACCGCCAGGCGCGCGCATTGGGTTTGCGGCGCACGAACACCATCGGGTTGGTGCTTCCCGACCTGCACGGAGAGTTCTTTTCGGAACTGATCCGTGGCGTCGACACAGCGGCGCGGCAGGCAAACCTCAACGTCATCATCACCCGCGCCATTGGCGCCGATGAGGAGAAGGCCATCACGGAGGAGTTGATCGGCTCGGGTGCGGTCGATGGTTTGATCTTCATGATCACGGAGCTTGATGATCGCGCGATCGTGGCGCTGAAGGATTACCGCCATTGCCTGCTGGTGATCGACCGCGAGGTTGGCGAGCACGGAATTGACAACGTGCTGGTGGACAACCGCAGTGGTGGCTATGTCGCCACCAAGCACCTGATCGACGATGCGGGCGTGCGTCAGTTGATCTTTGTGGGCGGTCCGCGTGACAATGTGGACACGCGCGACCGCCGCATGGGATTTCAGGAAGCCATCCGCGAGGCGGGCATCACTGTGCCGGAGGAGAATTACCACTTCACCAGCTATCAGTACGAGGAGGGCCTTGAGCTGGGCCAGGCCTTGGCAAAGCGCCTGCGCGGCAAGGGACGTTGGGGAATTGTGGCGGCGAACGACAATCTGGCGAGGGGCTTGATCGACTCGCTGCTGGAGCTGGGGCTATCAATACCCGGCGATGTGGCTGTCGTGGGATTTGACGATTCCCAACTCGCGCGCCTGACGCGGCCGGCCGTCACGAGCGTGCGCGTGCCGCTTCAGGAGCTTGGCAGCACGGCACTGCGCCTTCTCGTCGACCGGCTCAACGGTTTGCGGACCGAGGCGACGACGATGGTTTTTAAGGGCCGGCTGATTCGCCGCGCGTCCAGTTTACCGGCGAACATGAAGCCCGACGCGGCGTGATGTGGACGTGGTGGACAGGGTGGACGGGATCGGAGAAGATCGCACAATAGCGTGGGCAGCCAGGTCTTGCGGAAGGCTATAGATTGCAGCGGCTGTGACTTGCACATGTTGAGAATGTGCATTCGCGGCAGTCTCAGGTCCTTGCCAGAAACGCAAGATACAGCAAAAACGCCACGACGAATAGCAGGAGAATCTGCAGGTTGGCGAAGATCTGCCGCCGCAGTTCGCCGCGCTTGCGTTTGCGGCGGCGATAGCGAATTCGCGGCTCTTCGACATCCTCCATCGTGTAGCGGGGCAATGAGACCATGGCAGGAGAAGCTGCAGCCGCCGGTTGATGAACTGGCTTTGGCGCGGCGGGTTGCGGAGGCGGAGTCGGTGTTGGCGGTGGAGGCGCCGGCTCCACGGCTTTCGCGGCCGGTGCCTGGAAACCGTTAGAGCCAACGAGTGGACGCGGGGGCGGCTCCGCTGGTGAAAGCTGGCGCTTTTGCAACTGCAACCGGGCGGAGCGTGCGTTTGGATCGTCGGTTGGCAGCTTGGCCACCGCGTGGCACAGCGCGCGGTGAATGTCGGCGTCCCATTCGTCCATCCGGGCCAGGCACAGGGCAGCACGATAGCGCACGGCGGAATGCTCGAAGCCGAAAAGCAGATCACGCATCAGCGGGATTGCATCGGGGCAGGTCAGACGCCGACGCAGTACTTCCTCGACGGCCTCGCAGGATTCAACTGCGTCGAATCCGCCGGCGGACACCATCGCCAGCAGTTCATCGTCCGGCAGGCTCCCAAAGGAATCCTCCTCCTCTTCGGGAGCGCGGCGGCCTCGGCGATTTCCCTGATAGGAAGTGCTCATCGGATTAGTCCTCTTCCACCATGACTTGCAATCCGGTGTCGTGTGTGGAGCCCTGGCTAAGAACGATGGCCACGACCAGGCCGACGGCGATCACAAAGAGGGCAATGATGGCGGTATTGCGCGCGCTGGGGTAGGCGAGCGTCTTGCGGGATTTGCGGACCTTGATGCGCGACGCAGGTAGTTCGCCCGGCATTCGCGGTATGTCGAGGGCGGGCAGCGCCTCGCCGGTGGGAGTCAGCATCTCATCATTCAGTTGTTCGGTTGGCAGGGCTGGTGTCACCACCGGCGGCCGCTCAACGCGTGGAATTGTGCGGGGCGGCATCTCTCGCAGGAGCGGAGCCGGTGCCTTTGGCAGATTCATCGCCGGGCCTTCTGCGGGGACGTTGACAAGGCGGCCATGATTCTGGAGCAGGTCCAATGCCGCCTTTGCATCGCCGTGCATGCGCGGGTAACGTTCGGTGATGTGCTGCAGGGCCGTCTGGATCTCGGCATCCCATTCGCCCATGCGCGCCAGGGCGATCGCTGCACGGTAGCGCGTCTGATTTCCGTCGAATCCGCGCAGGATCCAGCGAAGCAACGGCACCACGCCGCTGGTGTCCGCGCCCCGGGCGACCAGCTCCGTCGCGATGAGGATGCATCGGTCCGGAGAGCAGGCGGGATCATCGAGGGCCGCAAAGAGTTGGTCGCTGGTCATGCTTTCGAAGCCCCGGTACTCGTCCAGGTGCTTCTTGCGAAGTTGCTGTGGTGCGTCGAAACCGTAGCTGCTCATGCAATCACATCCGTGGATCGCGTCGCCTTGCGGGAATTACTACTCGGTCTTGCCGACGTCCCGGATCGCCTGGCCGATGGCCTTCTGGGCGCGGTACGCTTCCAGTTCAACAGGAGATGGCACGCGATAGGACTTCACGATCCAAACGGACAGGCCAATGACCAGAATCCCCAGTATCGCATTTGTCAGGAGCAGAACGGGGCGCTTTTCCTTCAGCTTGGCTGCGGCGATGATGATCCCGCCGATCAGCAGAACGATGAGGAACTTGATGCCGAAGATCATGTGCGGGCTTGGCGTGTTGTCATAGGCGCCGACTTTCCACGATTCGCTGCGGAGGGTGAAGCTGTACAGCCCCGTCGCGAGCAGGACGAGGAGCAGCCCGCCGGCAATGTGGATCCAGCGGCTGGCCAGCTTGTTCCGCAGGGCCTCGCTCAATCCGCCCTCCCGGCCGGCCCATTTCAGCAGCACAATCCGGAAGAAGAATGTCCCTCCCACCAGCAGGGCGGCACAGGTGATGTGGATCCAACTGACAAAAACTGCAGAGTAATTCATCGAGTACGTCTCCGGATGTGTGTCGTGCGTCTAGCGCCGGTACTTCCCGCCCTTGTGTCCCCTGGCTGGGCCGCCGCTGGTGCGTCCGCGGGGTTGTGGCCGAAACGCGCCGCCCTTGCTTCCCTTGCGGGCGGGCTCGGGCTGGTCTGCCAGCTCCAGATCCAGCTCCCCCTCCATGACCCGCGCACGAATCAGTCGCACGGTGACCGGGTCGGTCAATCGATACCGGCGGCCGGAACTGCGCCCGACCAACTCAATTCCCAGCGGATCAATTTCGTAATGGTCATCCTTCAACGCACGAACATGCACGAAACCCTCCACCGCGTGCGGTTCCACCTCGATAAAGAGTCCTTCGCTGACCACCCCGGCGATGCGGCCCGTGAAGTCCTCGCCTTCGAACTGCTTCAGGTATTCGACCGACTTGATGGTGCGCGAATCGCGCTCGGCGTCCTCCGCTTCGCGCTCGCGAAAGCTGCAATGGCCGCCCAGGTCCTCCAGATCCAGCATGCCGTCGGGATCCTTCTTGTAGGGGAGCGGTGACTTTTCGGCAAGGGCCCGCACCTGCCGGTGAACAACAAGGTCCGGGTAGCGGCGGATCGGCGACGTGAAATGACAGTAGCACTTTGACGCCAAACCGAAGTGCCCGACGTTCTTGGGGCTGTACTCCGCGCGCTGCAATGCCCGCAGCACGAGCCGACGGAGGATGTGCCCACCGGCGCGACCTTCCAATGTCGCAATCGTTGCCTGCAGATCCTTTGGCGACACGGTTCCGTCACGCGATACAGGGAGGTTCACGCCCAGCGCCTTCAGCATTTCCTTCAGGCGCAGCAGGCGCTCCTCGTCCGCCTGCTCGTGCACGCGGTAGAGCATTGGGATGCCGCGGCGCGTCAGCTCGCGGGCGACGGCTTCGTTGGCGGCGAGCATAGAGTCCTCGACAATGCGATGCGCCTCGAAGCGCTTGGCGAATCCCAGGGACAAAACCGAGCCGTCCTCGTGGAAGCGAATCTCGGCCTCCGGAATGTCCAGATCCAACGCGCCGCGCCGCTCGCGGTTTGCGCGCAGGGCGCGGCTGCAATCGCGCACCATCAGGAGCATGTCGTGGACGCTTGCAAATGGCTTTGCCGAATCGCTCTTTGCATCGTCGAAGAACAACTGCACGCGGTCATAATCAAGCCGGTGATTCGAATGGATGACCGATGGATAGAGGCGAATGTCGCTCAACTCGCCATCGGGGCTGACGACCATCTCGGCTGTCATGGTCAGGCGATCCTCGCGAGGGCGCAGGCTGCACAGGTCGTTGGAGAGCTTCTCTGGCAGCATGGGCACGACGCGGTCCACTGGGTAGACGGACGTTGCGCGTTCGCGTGCCTCAACATCGATTGTATCTTCCGGCGTGACGAAGTACGACACGTCGGCGATGTGCACCCAAAGGCGCCATCCGCCGCCGTCCACCGGCTCGATGCTGATGGCATCGTCGAAATCCTTGGCGGTGACCGGGTCGATGGTGACGGTGGGCAGGTCGCGCAGGTCCTCGCGCTTGCGCAGTTCCTCCGTCCAGTTTACCTTCAACTGCTCCGCAGCCTGCATCACGGAATCGGGAAACTCCTCCGTGATGCCGCGATCGCGCAGCAGCAGCAATACGTCGATGCCGCGTTCGTGGGAGGCGCCGAGCCGTTCGACAACCTTGCCGCGAAGGTCATCCGGATGCTCGGTGAACTCGGTGATCTCCGCCACCACCCACTCGAAGTTTTCCACCTTCAGCTTCTTGTCTGGCAGTGGAACGCTGATGCGGCGGGGGAGGCGGGGATTGCGCGGCATGACCTCGCCGCGGCGCTCGCTGGTTTGTTGGTACAGGCCGGCGATCCGCGTGCGGGTGCGCTTCATCACACCAGTCACGCGTCCTCGTGCGCCCATGCGTGTCGTCTGCGTGACCTCGACGCGCACGGTGTCGCCGTCCAGCGCGTCGCCCAGGTCGCGCTCGCTGATCATGACGTCCTTCATGTCGCGATTCGCGCGCTGGCTTTCGGCATCCAATCGCACGAAGCCGAACCCTTTGCGCGTCATGGCGAGCATGCCGCTGAGCAGTTTGCCGCGCTTCTTGGGCGAGGCGATCTCCCAGAACTTGCCGTGGTGACAAGTGACCTCGCCACGCTTTGCCATGGCCTTCAGCATGCGGCGCAGGAGGATGCGGTCGCTGCCGGGGAGGCGCCGGTGGATCTCCTGAAGCGCGATGGCTCCGTCAGAGGCCCTCAGGATCTTCAGGATTTCCGGCTCACGAATCTCCATCTGCGTCCCCGTTCTGCGCCGGTGTCAGGTTCCCCAGTGGCGTGACCCAAATTCGCGCAACCGGCCCCGCAGGGACAACAACCTTTGCGCGCAACCGCGACCATTCCAGGAACCGGAGCAGGCGTTCGCGCTCGGCGGGGGAGAGGCCGGCGAACTGCAGCGGCTTGTAATGCGCCAGCGCGGCCAGCATGCGCTCGCGGCTTCCCTCCACGCCGACGTTGCCCATCATGCGTTCCTGGCCGTGCTCGCCGTAGAAGTCTGCCAAGCGGCCCAGCTCGAACTCATTCACGACGACCGCCCGGATGCCTTCGCCGCGGAGCCATTGGGCGAAGTCTTCGGGGGATTCGGATGCCCTCAGTCCCTCTGTCCAAGGCGGGACATCCCATGTCGTGTTCATCATCGGCGGTTGACCGGAGGGGCCGACGAACCACCGGCCGCGGGCTTCGAACAGCAAAAGCGTGCGGCCGGGATCGGATTCCTCTTGGGCGGCGAGGATGATTGCCTCCGGCATTGTTGCGTTGCGGTTGTACTGTGCGGGATCGCGGAGCGGGAGACTCCACGACCACGGGGCCGCAAACAACACAAGCACGATCACCAGTGCGAAAACACCATGACGGCGAATGGGGCGGCACCACGCTATCGAAGCGACTACCGCAAGCACCACGCTTCCCAATGCGAAGGCCGGCATGGCGAACCGGTCGGGGGAGATGCGCACCGTAAGCAAGGCGCCAAACCCCAACCAGGCCACCAGGGATACTACCGCGACGGGACGTCGCCATCTCCAAATCGCCAATCCGGCGATGAGGCCGACTGCAACAATCGATACGATCGGTTCCCATCCATAGCCAAATGCAGCGATGCGGCGGACGGCGTCGGACCAATACTCTGCGGCCAGTGGCGTGATGGGCTGGTGATGGCCGGTGATGAATTGTCCCTGTTCCAGTGACCATCCTTCGGATGCGCCCATGAACGGATGAAGCGGATGACTACCGAGCCACCACGCCCGCAGCATCCATGGGCCGAAGGCGATGGCGCCGCCAAGCGCCAGCCACAACGCGGCCATTGCGCGTGCCTTCCAGTCGCCGCGGACGATTAGCACAGTCCCCAATGCCAATGGTATCGCGACGATTCCGAGGGCGGAGAACTTCACGGCGACGGC